>NZ_NFJA01000047.1:0-28647 GCF_002159615.1 Bacteroides sp. An279 | reverse complement strand
CTCCTGTTCTTCGTCAGATAGCCCGCTATCTTCCTCATCACAGAAGCGAAAATGCCTCAAAAACTCATCCCAAATCATCGCACGATAAATTCAAAACAGCTTCTAAGAAACTGGTCGTGTAAACCGTCATCCGGGGAAACACGACCTGGTATCTTCAAGTAGCTAATTATAAGTAGGAACTGTCTTGAACTCCTAAAGTCTGAAAAATACAGAATCGGGAAGAATAGTCATCTGCTTCAACTCGTCCAAAGTTCCGTTAAACACATTCAGGTCTACCTGCTCCTTGATGCCAGGCAAACTTCCGCCATCGGTATGTTGCCAAAATTTCCATTTACCTTCATAACGTACCGAATCTACATAATAATGAGCTATCCAATAGGGATAAGTATTGAATATCGAATCGTTCAGGTAACGCTCCTTGAACTTGTAAGAAGCATACAGAATGGGCTTTACATGGTAGTGTCGCTCTATTATCCCTAACCATGTCTTTACCCCTTTCCTGAGTGCATTTTCATCATCGCCCACCTTTTCGATATCAAGTACCGGAGGCAAATCGCCCGGTTCCAGTTTGACCGAACGGATAAAAAAAGCAGCCTGACGCGCTGCGTCTGTTTTCGGATTAAAGAAATGATAGGCTCCCCGAATAAAACCATACTGACGTGCACAATTGAAATTACGAATAAATGTGGTGTCGCTGAAATCGCCCCCTTCTGATGCTTTCATAAAGACAAAACGTACAGGAAAAGGCGCATATTGTGTTTTTCGGAGTTCCTCCCAATTGATATCCCCCTGATGATGCGACACATCAAAACCATGCACCGTATACCCAGCCGGAAGACAGACACCATAGGCTTTTGTTCCGTAACAAGGCTTCCACCGGTATGCATACGGGCGGATAAACAAGTAATAAAAACCGATTACAACCAAAGCTGCCATCCCTCCCATCACCACATAATTCAACCATACCGGCAAACTCAAGCGAATTTTCTTCTTCGGCCGGTTCTTCTTGCCGGTTGGTCTCCTCTTCTTACCCGTTCCAACCGGATTCCGTGAAGGAGCCTTTGTCTTTGTCCGCACAGTCCGACTGGAAGAGCCTGTGTGTGTAACAGATGGTTCTTTTACCATAAAAATAAATGCCTATCTTTTCACAAAAGGAATGTATCCAAACAGACAAAGAAAACGAGCCGGACAGCCTGCAAAAACATCTTTTCACAGCACTACCGACCCGTTCGCTTATCTACATTGGCATATCTCTAACTCGTCTTATTCTTATTTCTGGTGTTCCAGCTGCAAAGTCTTGGTCGGCTGGTCACATACTTCTGTAGGACCGAAATACTGAATCGGACCCGGATATACGTATGCCGTTTCTTTTGCCCACGTATCACGTACAGCAGCAAATGCCTTAAACGGAGCTCCGTCTAACTTAACCAATGCTTTCTGGATAACAGGTTTCATTTCTCCGTGACGACGTTCCATGTTCATCATCATTGTGATAGGCACACCACCTGCAATCCATTCTTCTGCAGGAGCTGTCAGATTGCGTACGGAAGACATGTATCCGGTCTTTCCATTTGCAATCAATACGGCTGCTGTATAACCCAACGAATAGCAATAGTCTGCATCAAAGTTGGAAGGAGCCGCGCAACGTCCTTCATAGCCGAAGAAATGATGCTGTGCAGAGAACTTGCCAGCAAACTTGCCTTCTGCTTTCCATGCAGCCAACTTCTTGCCCACCATTTCCGATAACAGTTTTTCCGTCTCAATCAAAGAAACCTGTACGTTTCCATGCGGGTCACGGTCAAGCGTCAACTGGCGTGCAACGCCTTCGGGCAATGAAGCATAAACAGCAGCATTGTCTGCCGACAGTTTGCTGATGATATATTCACGTTGTTTATTGGGCTCGACAGCAGCATACTCGTCAGCATGTACAGCCAGGAAGTCGTTCAATTCTGCTATCAACTTCTTCATTGCAGGGATAAACTCGATCAAACCTTCCGGAACCAGCACCGTACCGAAATTGTTTCCCTCGGCAGCGCGGGCAACTACTGCATTGGCGATATAAGTCACGATATCATCCAAAGACATATTCTTGGCTTCCACCTCTTCCGATATCAAGCAGATGTTCGGCTGAGTCTGCAAAGCGCATTCCAATGCGATGTGAGAAGCAGAACGTCCCATCAACTTAATGAAATGCCAGTACTTGCGTGCCGAATTACAGTCGCGTTCGATGTTACCGATTACTTCCGAATAAGTCTTGCAGGCAGTATCAAAACCAAATGAAGTCTCTATCATATCGTTCTTCAAGTCACCGTCGATGGTCTTCGGGCAACCAATTACCTGAATGCCATAATTCTTGGCAGCATAATATTCGGCCAACACACATGCATTCGTATTCGAATCGTCACCACCGATAATAACCAGTGCCTTAATGCCCAATTCTTTCAAGATTTCGTATCCTTTTTCGAACTGATCTTCCTTTTCCAGTTTTGTACGTCCTGAACCGATGATATCAAAACCACCTGTATTACGGTATTCATCGATGACATCGGCAGTCAGTTCTTTATAATTATGGTCTACCAAACCGCCAGGACCCAAGATAAATCCGTACAGTCTGTTGGCTGGATTCATCTTTTTGATACCGTCGAACAGACCGGAAATCACATTGTGTCCGCCCGGAGCCTGTCCACCCGAAAGGATGACACCTACATTTACCGGAGCAAATTCTTTCTGTTCGCCTTCTACGAACTTCAACAAAGGCATACCATAGGTATTGGGGAACAATTTCTTGATTTCCTCCTGATCGGCTACAGACTGGGTAGCTTCTCCTTCTACTACCTTTACAGCACCTTTCAATGCTTTAGGCAATTTCGGCTGATAAGCAGCTCTTGCAATTTGTAATGCACTTTTCGTCATAATTGTTTATATTTTAAAAAGGTGTATATAAGTTATTCACTTTTTCTGCTTCGCAAATTTCGTTTTTTTTTTTGTAACGACAAAAATGTCTGTAATAAAAAATCACCCGACAAGAGTTTTGAAAGATTTTTTCGCAAAGAAAGCGGTAAATTCAAACAAAAACATTATCTTTACCCCACAATCAATACTCAATTTATCTAAAAAGGAATATCATTATGGCTAAAAGAAGAGACTTAAAGAAATTCGTGAAGTATACATCCGATCACGTAACAAGCCTTATCTTATGGGAAATGGCTGTGGCATCCGATGAAAAGCGTCCGGCATACGACCAGCTTTTAAATGAAATCGTCTGCCTGCACCACGATATCGTGGGACGTATCAGCCACACCGAACCGGGAAGTGTCAAACCATTCTACAAAAAGCTGAAAGAAGACTTTAAGGAGGGAATCAACGCCATTATCGGCAAGATTGACGAATTAGCAGACGGAAAAACGGAATGAAACAAGCACTCTGCCGCTTCATCTATTATAAGGTATTAAGGTGGAAGTCGCGTGTATCTGTCCCCGACTTCGACAAGTGCATCTATTGTGCCGCTCCACATACCACCAATTGGGATTTGCTCATCGGAAAGCTGTTCATTTCAGCCATCGGACGCGATTCCGGATTTATGATGAAGAAAGAATGGTTTTTTTTCCCGTTGGGAATCTTATTCCGATGGATGGGCGGTATACCCGTCCATCGGGATAAACATACTTCGCTGGTTGAACAGATGATTCAAAAAATAAAACAAAGCACGAAATTCCATCTGGCCATTACCCCCGAAGGGACACGCTCGGCAAATCCCAACTGGAGAAAAGGCTTTTACTACATCGCAGCAGGAGCAGACATTCCAATTATCCTGGTAGGTATCGACTACCAGCGGAAATGTATCTTTGCCGAACGTTATCTCTATGCCAGTGGAGATATAGAAACCGACATGCGCGAAATCAAACTTTATTTCAGACATTTCAAGGGCAGACATCCCGAAAAATTCGAGTTAGGAGAACTGGGATGACAGGGATGTAAACACATATATTTCCTATGAAACAACTATACCTCACTCTCTTCTTTTTCCTTTCCTTCTTCCATGCACCGGCACAAAGCCTGGAGAAAAACGTGGAGAAACGGCTTGAAGACTTCTTTGCAAACTACCAGACCCACTATGCCGACATCGGAACATGCCGGCTGGACCATTTCATTATCGACCATCAAAAGAAAACTCTTGCTATCTACGCCAATGATGTATTCGGTTATCAACCTTTCACCGAAGAAAACACAACGGCTATCTATCGCCAACTGAAACAACTTCTGCCCGGACCAGCAAACTATTACACACTGACCCTATATACCGACGGGCAACCTATCGAAAACCTTGTACCGAACGCCTTCCGCAATAAACAGAAAGACAAAACACGGCTATACGGAAAAACAGCATACCGGGGCGAACCGTGGGTGAGCAACCTCTCGAAAGCCTACCGACCCAGCCAAGGTCTGGAAGGCAAACACATTGCACTTTGGCAAAGCCACGGAAAGTTTTACAAGAACGATACACACAAATGGTGCTGGCAACGTCCGCGCCTGTTCGGCACTACCGAAGACCTCTACACCCAATCCATCGTAGTGCCTTATCTGATTCCAATGTTGGAAAATGCAGGAGCCATAGTATTTACCCCTCGTGAACGCGACAGACAACCTCATGAAGTCATCGTAGACAACAACATCTCCACCCCCAGAAGCAAATACCTGGAAGTAAACTACAAGAAAAAATGTGTATGGCAAACAACATCGTTGCCTGGATTTGCACAAAAACGCACGACATACACCGACGGACAAAACCCTTTCCGCGAAGGCACAGCCCGGTTTATCCCCACTCACAAGAAACCTGAAAAAGCGTTTGCCGAATGGATTCCCTACATCCCCGAAAAAGGCCGGTATGCCGTTTACATCAGTTATCAATCTCTTCCTGAAAGCGTTACTGACGCACGTTATCTTGTATTCCATAACGGCGGAGTGACCGAATTTAAGGTAAACCAGCGTATAGGTGGAGGCACCTGGGTCTATCTGGGTACCTTCGAATTCGATCAAGGTATGAACGATTACGGCATGGTGGTACTCAGCAACGAAAGTTCGCAAAAAGGTGTCGTGTGTGCTGATGCCGTACGCTTCGGGGGAGGAATGGGAAACATTGCACGGCAAGGACAAACCAGCGGCATGCCACGATGGGCGGAAGGTGCACGTTATTGGGCGCAATGGGCAGGCATGCCTTACTCCATCTACAGTAAAAGCGAAGGTGAAAACGATTACAACGATGATATCAATGCCCGCTCACTTATGCTCAATTACCTGAGCGGCAGTTCCGTCTACAACCCACAGGAAAAAGGACTTGGCATTCCATTCGAACTGAGTCTTGCCCTACACAGTGATGCCGGCTTCAAGCCAGACAACAGCTTGGTAGGCTCACTTGGCATCTATACCACCCGCTTCAATGAAGGGAAGCTGGCTTGCGGTATTTCACGCTATGCCTCGCGCGACCTTGCCGACATGCTCCTCACAGAACTGAAACGGGATATCAGTTCGCGCTTCGGCATCCAGTGGGCAAGACGCTCCTTGTGGAACCGTAACTATAGTGAGACCCGGCTGCCTGCTGTGCCTTCAGCCATATTAGAAACCCTGTCGCACCAAAATTTCGCCGACTTAAAACTAGGATACGAACCAGCTTTCAAGTTTACCACAGCACGTTCCGTATACAAAACCCTGCTGAAATACCTTGCCGACATGCACGATGAACAATATACTGTGCAACCTCTCCCTGTCACGCATTTCGCCATCGATGAAGGAAAAAAGAAAAATACTTTCACTCTCCGGTGGATACCAACAGAAGACCCTCTCGAACCTACTGCCAAGGCACAAGGTTACATTGTCTACACCCGCATAGGAAGAGGAGGATTCGACAACGGAGTCTACGTACGCGAACCCCAATACACATTTCAGGCAGAACCGGGCATCATTTACAGTTTCTACGTCACAGCAGTTAATCGAGGCGGAGAAAGCTTCCCCTCCGAAATTCTGTCGGCATACAAGGCAAAACATAGCAAAGGAACAGTCTTGATAGTAAACAGTTTCCACCGTACCAGCGCACCTGCCACCATCGAAACCACTACGCTACAAGGTTTCGACTTAAAAGCCGACCCCGGCATACCTTATATCGGCACAACCGCCTTCTGCGGATACCAACAAAGTTTCGAACGCAGCCGCATCGGAATAGAAACTGAAGGCGGACTAGGGTACAGCGGAAATGAACTGGAAGGAAAATACATCGCCGGTAATACATTTGACTATCCCTTTATCCATGGTAAAGCTATCCAAATGGCAGGCAACTGGTCATTCGTATCGTGCAGTGACGAGACATTGGAAAGTGGTTCGACCCAATTGCAACACTATCCAATCGTTGACCTTATCCGTGGAGCAGAAAACCAACCGCTCAGCCTTCACGTGCAACAAGCACTGACCGACTATTGCCACTCTGGAGGAAATTTGCTGCTTAGTGGCACATATACCGGAAGCCAACTAGGCAGCGATACTTTCCTACAGAACACCTTGAAATACAACTATGAAGGAAGCATGCGTCATTCGTCCACCAACAAAATCCAAGGTAACGACCTGAATTTCCACATAGCCCGTGAAGCTAATGCCGAAATTTATGCTGTTCCTTCGCCCGAAAGTTTGGCACCCGTATCCGATGCTTTTTCCGTCTATCTCTATGCCGGTTCTGAAGCCAGTGCCGCCATTGCCTACAAAGGTAACCATCGCATCTTTGCCCTCGGCTTTCCTTTCGAATGTATCCAAGAAGAAAAAGCACGCACCCAACTGATGCAAAGCGTCCTCACTTTTTTCACATCGCCCAATGAATACTAGTCCATAACCCTTTAGTCATTAAGTTTTCCTTCCAGCCAAGCGTCTATCAGCCGGCGGGCTATGCTCAGTTTCTTGGGAATCTCGGGCAGGCACGATTTGTGGTAGAAGGCTCCCGCACTTAGCTCTTCATCCTGAAGCTTGATGGTGCCGCTCTCGTACTCGGCGGAATAGCCTATCATAATGCCGCTGGGATAGGGCCAGGGCTGGCTCCCGAAGTATTTCAGGTTCTTGATGGTAAGCCCCGTTTCCTCCATCACTTCGCGCCGCACACATTCTTCGAGCGTTTCGCCCGGCTCGAGAAATCCCGCTACCAGCCCCTTGAAGGTGCCACGGAAATTGCGCGCATGCACCAAGAGCACTTCGTCCTCGCCCCGCTTGATGAGCACAATGATGGCAGGCGATATGCGCGGATAAATTTCCATACCGCACACGGGACACCGTTTGGCAATGGGCGCCACCTGTCCGGCAGGCGCTCCGCAACGGGGACAGAACCTGCTGTCGCGGTCCCACGTCAGTATCTCCGAGGCTTTCCCTGCCATCCGGTATTCGTCCCAGGGCAATACGTCGAACGAGGCACGCAGGTCTTTCATCCGACGGGGGCTTTCATCATCCCCTTCTATGGGCGCCGCCAAAGCGTATGCCTTTGCCGCACACCCGTCCATCACGCCTATCTCGTGCACGGTACTCCCTTCGGGTATAGCTGCCGGCGGCTCTGTGCCCACGGGGATATGCCACCCGCCGGCCCGTTTCTCAATCAACACCTGCCCTTCGTAAAAAGCAAACCAATAACAATTGTTTTCTATTTGTTCTTCCATAATTATTCCTATTTGTCATATATTTCACCACAGAGGACGCAGAGGGACACAGAGGAAAAATTAAAAAAACTCTGTGTTCCTCTGCGTCCTCGTGTGGTGAAAAAAATCAATCATTTTTCTTTCATCGTCAGCTGGATGCGCTTGCGCTCCCTGTCTACGCTCAACACCCGCACACGTACCTGCTGATGGATGCTTACCACGGTGGTGGGGTCGCTCACAAAATGGTCGGCAAGCTGGGATACGTGCACCAGCCCTTTTTCCTTGATGCCGATATCCACGAAGCACCCGAAGTTGGTGATGTTGGTCACGATGCCCGGCAGTTCCATACCCTCGCACAGGTCGTCAAGAGTATGCACGTTAGGGTCGAAACAGAATGCCTCCAACCGCTTGCGCGGGTCGCGTCCCGGCTTCTCCAGCTCGTGCAGGATATCGGTCAAGGTGGGGATGCCTACCTCGTCTGTCACATAGTCTTCCATCCGGATACGCTCACGGAGCGACTTGTCCGCTATCAAGTCGGACACGGCACATTTCAGGTCTTTCGCCATCTGCTCTACAATGGGATAGCTTTCGGGATGCACCGCCGAATTGTCGAGGGGATTGCCGGCATTCGGGATACGGAGGAAACCCGCACATTGCTCGAACGCCTTCGCCCCCATACGGGGCACGTCCAGCAGTTCCTTCCGCGAGCGGAAAGGTCCGTGAGCGGTACGGTAGTCCACGATGTTCTGCGCCAATGCCGGACCCAGCCCTGACACATACGTGAGCAGATGCCGGCTTGCCGTATTGACATTCACGCCCACCAAGTTGACGCAGCTCTCCACGGTGCGGTCGAGTGCCGCTTTCAGCTTCGTCTGGTCCACACCGTGCTGGTACTGCCCCACCCCGATAGACTTGGCATCGATTTTCACCAGTTCGGCAAGCGGGTCTATCAGCCTCCTGCCGATAGACACAGCCCCGCGCACCGTCACATCATAGTCGGGAAATTCCTCGCGGGCGGTCTTCGAAGCCGAATAGATGGAAGCCCCGTCCTCGCTTACCACAAACACTTGCACCTCGCGCCCGAAGCGCAAAGCACTGACAAACTGTTCCGTCTCCCGGCTCGCCGTGCCGTTTCCGATGGCTATCGCCTCCACCTTATATTGCTCCACCAGCGTCGTCAGCTTGCGTGCCGCCGCCTGCCGCTCGGATTTCGGCGGATGCGGATAGACCGTATCGTTGCAGAGCAGGGCGCCTTGCGCGTCGAGGCAGACCACCTTGCATCCCGTGCGGTATCCCGGGTCGATGCCCATCACCCGCTTCTGCCCCAACGGAGGAGCAAGCAGCAGCTGGCGCAGGTTTTCGGCAAACACGCGGATGGCTTCCTCGTCGGCACGCTCCTTGCTGGTGCCGGAAAACTCGGTCTCGATAGCAGGCTTAAGCAAACGCTTGTAAGCGTCCGCCACAGCCTCTGCCACCTGCGCCGAACAGGCATTGCCGCCCTTCACGTAGCGGCGCTCCAGCCCCCGGATGCATTCCTCGTCGTCTTCGGGCGTGATGCTCACCTTCAGGATGCCTTCCGCCTCCCCTCTCCGCAAGGCAAGCAGGCGGTGCGAAGAACAACGCTTCAAAGGTTCGGAAAAATCGAAATAATCGCGGTACTTCTGCGCCGCCTCGTCCGCCTCTTTTCCCTTCACCACCTTCGAAACGATGACTCCCCGCCGGGCGAAGCATCCGCGCACCAGGCTGCGTGCCCGTTCGTCTTCGCTCACCTGCTCGGCGATAATGTCACGCGCCCCTTTCAAGGCCTCTTCCTCATCCTTCACCTCGCCTTTTACGAAGGCATGCACACGTGCGTCCAAACGGTTCTCGCGCTGTATCAGAAGCAGTGCCGCCAGCGGTTCCAGCCCTTTCTGGCGCGCCATTTCGGCACGTGTCTTGCGCTTGGGCTTGTAGGGCAGGTAAATGTCTTCCAGTTCCGTGGCATCCCAGCAGGCATCTATCCGCGCACGGAGTTCAGGGGTAAGCTTTCCCTGCCCCTCAATGGTAGAGAGCACGGTTTCTTTCCGTTTCGCCAACTCGCGCAACTTTTCGTTACGCGCCTGTATCTCGCCTATCTGCACCTCGTCCATCCCGCCGGTGGCTTCCTTGCGGTAGCGGCTGATAAAGGGGATGGTAGCGCCGCCCTCCAATAGTTTCAATGTATTTTCTACGCGATGCGCGGGCAGCTTGAGTGCCCGTGCTATCATTTCGCTGAAGTTTTCCATAATTCGTCGTTCTGTATTTTCGGATGGCAAAGATAAGAGTTTTCAATTGATAATCGACTATTTTAATTTATCATGCGCTGATTGGTGATGGGTTTTTAAAGCATTTTCGCTTCTGTGATAAAGCAAACAACAGCTACCTGAAGAAAAGACACTGATTATCTTTATTGGCAGAAAGAATTATCCGATATCGGAAAGAAAATTACCCCCTATATGCGCGTACTCCCCGCGAATCACTTCGCAGGGAGTGCCCAACTAATAACTAACTTTTTACTTTTGTGGTTTACGTAATTTCATATGACTAACGCTGCAAAGATACCGGCTTTCAGACATTCAGACAATACCTACATATAGGTATTTTAGAAACATTCCAAACAATAGTCCAATTACAACTTCATCTTTACCTCGCTTAACTCAACCAACTTGTTGACAATGGCATAAATTGTCAGACCTGCCGCCGAATGTATCTGCAGCTTACGGGTGATGTTTCGCCGGTGCGTAATGACCGTATGTACCGAAATGAAAAGTTTCTCGGCTATTTCCTTGTTGGTCATTCCGCGCACCACACAGCAGATAATTTCTTTCTCCCGCTGACTCAAGGCATCCTGATCGGCATCTTCATCGTCTGTAAAATTCATCAACACCGAAATCTTCTTTTCCAATGATTCTATATCTTCGAACAGATTGATACTCTCATCATATCCCTTCAAACGGTTCGAATCAACAAACGAACTCAACAAAGCTACCAATTTAATGTCCAATGATTGGTAACATTCTCTGAAAGCCTCTACATCGAACCAGCCTTCGAACTGTGGATTTATTATCAGCAATTGCGGGCTATGCGCTTCCATACAGTGTTGCAAACCTTCTTGCGATGTTACTTCCACAGTCTGAACATTCAGGTCCGGCAAACGTTTCAGCACTGTAACCAACCCGCTCCGGACAATGACTGAAGTCTCGGCTACAGCCACCAGTATGTTTTCCTCTGATTTCATTTTACCCCCTTTTCCAACTCCATTATAGCAGGGACGAACAGGTAATCTTCTACCCGATTGTGCGATGCCAGATCCTCTTCACAACAAAATATGTCAAATAATGTTGCATTCAACAATTGATTGTCTCCATTGGCCGGATAGTATTTGATAATAATATTTTTCAACTCGGTCAACTTAACATTGATTTGGTCATGATGACGGGCAAACACTCCGATGCTGAATTCTTCAGTCTTCTTTCCTTCCAACAAATCTCTCACATAAGTAAAGACTTGTTTATTCTCATATTCCATGTGTTTCCTCACTTCTCCCACATAATCGTCAAAGAACTGAAGAATCAGATACGATACCTTGTCGCTTAATGAAAAGTCAATTGCTTCTATTAACTTCTTCCGGATAGAGGGGAGCTGAAAATCGAGGAAATACGAATGGGCACGTTGCAAATAATCCATCAATGCCGGCACAGAAAGTCGTGCCAGATGGTCCTGCATCCGGTCGTTCTCCTCTGTCAGAAAATTAACCACAATCAGAAATGTGGGACAATCCACCCCGTTCATGTCACATACTTCCTGAACAGACTTGTCACCAAATCCTAAAGATACTCCAAAACGGCTCAACACCTGCAGCAACGCATAATTCTCACAGATCAAGTCGCTCATCTTATCGGTCGGCTTATATGTTTTGGGTTTACACATAACAAAAAATGAATTCATAATTGATTTCTGTTTGCAAAGTAAGACAATCCACGGGAATCGGTCAATCCCCATTTATAGGTATATTTATTAACGTGTGCATTTTTGCCGCTTGTCATATTTGTCAAGCCGGATTTACGCCCATACATTTTATGTCCATCGGTTGCTTTTCCAAGCCAAACCAGAACATCAGTTTAGTTTGAAAATCCAATCCGCATAGCTGCCTTACTTGTAAGATTATTAATCTTCATGCCGAAAGATTATTAATCTTCACGCTGTAAGATTAATAATCTTACAAACGGCGCAGCTATATTGCGGAAAGACCAAAGCCTGCTTGTCATGCCGGATGTGTAACCCGGCGTAATTGAAGAAGCGGATTGGCGATCCAGCGTGACACTGGCAACAGGAGTGACACCGGCAGTGTGTATCCCATTAAAAATGCACAATTGCACACCGCTCAAAGTATAAAAATGAAGAATGAAGAATTCCAGGCGAAACAATTCTTCATTCTTCATACTTCATTCTTTATCAAAAAAGCTTTACCATTCGACAAACTTTCCCCGCTTGTGGCGTTCTTCCAATATTTCCGCCAAATGTTTGTTCTTGGACGAAGCAATATACTTACGACCAAAAATATTCGGGATAGCAACCCCCACGGAAATGCAAAGAATAACCAATCCCGAATTTACTCCACTTTCAATAGCTTTCATCAACGGAGTAACCCCTTCAAGATTCTGCACATTCATATTGATGAGCCCGAAAAGCATTCGATACATCAATACTCCCGGAATCATCGGGATAACCGAAGGAATGGTCAGTACGTGATTGGGGACATGAAACCAGTGAACCGCCTTTACAGCTATCAGGCTGACCAGCAAAGCACCGGTGAACGAACCGACCACCAATCCCATGTCCAGACCGATGTTGTTGGTACTCGGTCCAAGATTGACAAAGTTACGTGTACAAACAGCCAAAATACCTCCGATAGCTACTACCCAAAGCAAACGACGCTGAATGTTAAAAATCATAGAGAATCCCATTGCCGAAATGGCAGCCGCCAAGGCATATTCCCAATACTCGTGGTGCGGCACCATGCTGATGGTCGGGAAAAAGTTGTCGATGGCACACAATTTCACAGCAAATGCAATACCAAAAGCCATGGCTCCCATCATCAGAAGCGTATTGACAGCCCGCACAATACCCACCTGGATAAAATTGTCGAGCATATCATCCACAAAATTTATCAAAGGAACTCCTGGAACGATAAACAAAGCACACGCCAACAGCGGATGCCAAGGTGTATTAGTCCACGTTTCGGGAAGGTAAGTAGAAGCCCATGCAATCATAGTGGCAACAAAAGCCGCAATAGCAATACCCACATAGCCATTCAGACCTGACTCATTACATTTCTGACGCACGCGCATACCGATAATCGCTGCAATTGAAGCATACAAGAATGCCATCCAGTCGCATCCGAACTGAATGCAGAATCCGCCACAGGCAAATCCGGCACCGACAGCTGTCTGCAAAGGAGTATAGTTCCGTTTCTTGGTACGGATTTTTTCCAGCTCCTCCTCATATTGGTCGAGCGTATAATCGTTCTCTATCGCCCTCCAGGAAAGTTTGCTCACTTCCGAAATGGCAGTCATGTTCACTCCATGTCCGTTGATACGCTGAAATTTGGTGAACGAAAAGTTTTCATCACTCACATTCACCATCAACATCGTAAATCCGATGTTGATATGCAGTTTCTCTTCCGGAATACCCAGATAAGCGGCTGTCCGCTTCATGTTTCTCATAATCCGGTTGGTATCCGCCAAACTTTCCACCAAAAGCTTTCCGGTACGGAGCAAAAGGTCTACCCGACGATGCAACATCTGGTCGTGGGCTTTCAAAGTCGTTTCTAAATGTTCCTCTAAATTCATTTTGTCTAAATTTAATTCCGGCCGCAAAGGTATGAAAAATATCCCTAGTTCCCGCTATCTCAGTGTAGAGAAATTCCACAATCTTCGCCAGAAATTCCCCAAGACACAAATTTGCATGCAGGATTTAGCTTTCTGATTCTCAATATATAAAAATTTATCGTATCTTTGGCACAAGTATTGTTTGTCCTTTACGGCATCTAACCCATAAACTTAAAATTCGTATGAGACGCTTTTTAACAAAGAAAGATTTGAAACTGAAGAAAAAACAAACCATCTACACCTTTATCGGTGTCGTTGTAATTATAGGAATATACCTGTTCCTGACACGAGAGAAAAAGACAGAACCAGAAGCGCCTATTGTCAGTGTAGCTCCGGCTCAACAACAAGACGTAGAGATTTACGGCGAATATGTCGGACGCATACGCGCCCAACAATTTGTAGAGGTACGCGCACGCGTGGAAGGCTTTCTGGAACAAATGCTGTTCGAGGAAGGAACACAAGTAAAACGCAATCAAGTCCTGTTCATCATCAATCAAGACCAATACCAAGCCAAAGTGGATAAGGCACGTGCCCAACTGAAAAAAGACGAAGCAACGGCACGCAAGGCAGAGCGCGACCTGAACCGTATCCGCCCGCTTTATGAACAACGGGCTGCCAGCCAATTGGACCTTGACAACGCCACGGCTGCCTACGAAACCGCTGTAGCCAGCGTAGGCATGAGCCAGGCAGACCTTGACCAGGCAGAACAGGAACTAAGCTACACCGTAGTGCGTTCGCCGATAACCGGACAAATCAGCGAACGTCACGTCGACCTCGGTACCTTGGTCGGCACATCAGGCAAGTCTCTGCTGGCCACCATCGTAAAAAGTGATACCGTATTGGTGGATTTCAGCATGACAGCACTCGATTACCTGAAAAGCAAGGAACGGAACATCATCATCGGCCAGAAAGATTCTACCCGTTCTTGGCAACCAACTGTCACTATCACCCTCCCCGACAACACGGTATATCCTTACAAAGGACTGGTAGACTTCGCCGAACCGCAGGTAGACCCCAAAACCGGAACATTCTCCGTACGTGCAGAAATGAGCAATCCCGAACATGTATTGCTGCCCGGACAGTTTACAAAAGTAAAGCTGCTGCTCGACGTACGCGAAAATGCCACAGTAGTTCCCCAAAAAGCATTGATTATTGAAAAGGGAGGTGCATATATCTACGTGATGCGCAAAGACTCTACAGCTGAAAAACGTTTCATCGAATTGGGACCGGAATTTGGCAACAATGCAGTAGTAGAACGCGGACTGATACCGGGAGAAAACATTGTAGTAGAAGGTTACCACAAGCTGAGCCCGGGCATCAAGATGCGTATAGGCACAGCCCCGATAGAAAAAGAAGAAGAAAATAAGGATGAATAAATCGCACAATCACCAAAACGTATTCACAAAATGAAAGTAAGTTTCTTTATCGACCGGCCAGTCTTTTCAATCGTCATCTCTATATTGATAGTCATCATCGGTGTCATCGGACTTACCATGCTGCCTATCGACCAATATCCGCAAATTACGCCACCTGTGGTAAAAATCAGTGCATCTTATCCGGGTGCGAGCGCACTCACGGTATCACAAGCCGTCGCAACCCCGATAGAACAAGAACTGAACGGTACACCAGGCATGCTTTATATGGAGTCGAACAGTTCCAATTCCGGAGGATTCTCGGCAACAGTCACCTTTGACATCTCGGCAGACCCCGACCTTGCTGCCGTGGAAATTCAGAACCGCATCAAACTGGCCGAATCACGTCTGCCAGCCGAAGTGGTACAGAATGGTATCGAAATCGAGAAACAAGCCGCCAGCCAGCTGATGACTATCTGCCTGACTTCAAGCGATCCCAAGTTTGACGAAATCTACTTGAGTAATTTTGCTACCTTGAATGTACTCGACCTGCTGCGCCGTATACCGGGAGTAGGACGCGTATCCAACATCGGAAGCCGTTACTATGCCATGCAAATCTGGCTGGACCCTGCCCGTCTTGCCAATTTCGGTCTCACCGTACAAGACGTACAAAATGCCTTGAAAGACCAGAACCGTGAATCGGCTGCCGGTGTATTGGGACAACAACCCGTTACCGGTCTCGACATTACTATCCCGATAACGGCACAAGGGCGTCTGTCAAGTGCTGCCCAATTCGAAGAAATCGTGTTGCGTGCCAACCCCGACGGTTCACTGATACGCATGCGGGACGTGGCGCGTGTATCGCTCGAAGCCCAGTCATACAATACTGAGAGTGGTATCAACGGAGGCAATGCCGCCGTATTAGGAGTCTACATGCTGCCAGGTGCCAACGCCATGGAAGTAGCAGAACGTGTGAAAGCCGCCATGGATGAAATCAGCAAGAATTTTCCGGAAGGCATGAAATACGAAGTACCTTTCGACATGACATCTTATATATCCGAATCCATCCACGAAGTATACAAGACCCTGTTCGAAGCCTTGTTCCTCGTCATCGTGGTAGTGTTCCTTTCGCTACAAAGTTGGCGTGCGACTCTGATTCCTACCATAGCCGTTCCTATCTCATTGATCGGTACTTTCGGCTTTATGCTCATTTTCGGCTTTTCGCTGAACATCCTGACCCTGCTAGGTTTGGTACTGGCCATCGGACTGGTAGTGGATGATGCCATCGTAGTAGTCGAAAACGTAGAACGTATTATGGAAGAAGAACACCTCAGCCCTTACGAAGCTACCAAAAAAGCAATGGACGGTCTGACCGGAGCCTTGATTGCCACCTCTATGGTACTGGCTGCCGTATTTGTTCCGGTCAGCTTCCTTTCCGGCATTTCAGGACAATTGTATCGACAGTTCAGTATCACCATTGCAGTATCTGTACTGCTATCCACCGTCGTAGCACTGACACTCAGCCCTGTGATGTGCTCACTGATTCTACGTCCACAAGACCCGAACAAACCCAAGAACCGTGTGTTCCGGGCTATCAACAAATGGCTGGACATAGGCAATCATAAATATGTAGGCGGCATCAGCCGGCTCATCAAAAACCCTAAACGCGTGACGGCAGGATTCGGTATGGTCATCGTTTTCATATTCGTGCTCTACCGGCTGATACCAACCAGTTTTCTCCCAACGGAAGACCAGGGATATTTCACCGTCGAACTGGAAATGCCAGAAGGTACTACACTGGAACGTACCCGCGAAATTACCAACCGTGCCGTAGCCTTCCTGATGAAAGATCCTGCTGTAGAATATGTACAAAGCGTAGCAGGTTCCAGCCCGCGTGTCGGTACCAGCCAGGCACGCACCACGCTTACGGTCATCTTGAAAGAATGGAAAGAACGTGACAACACTACCATTGAACAAATTATGGCAGATGTGCAGAACGAGTTCAAGAAATACCCTGAATGCAAGGTTTACCTCTCCACACCACCTGTCATTCCCGGATTAGGTACCTCCGGAGGTTTTGAAATGCAGCTGGAAGCCCGTGGAGATGCTACGTACGACAATCTGGTGGCTGCTGCAGACACGCTTATGTACTACGCCTCGCAACGCAAAGAGCTGAGTGGACTGTCGTCTTCATTGCAGGCGGAAATCCCTCAACTTTATTTCGACGTAGACCGTGACAAAGTAAAATTGTCGGGCGTACCGATGGCCGATGTTTTCACAACAATGAAAGCTTATACCGGATCGCTTTATGTGAACGACTTCAATATGTTCAACCGTATCTACCGTGTGTACATCCAGGCTGAAGCACCTTACCGTGAACATCGTGACAACATCAACCTGTTTTTCGTGCGGGGAAGTTCCGGCGATATGATTCCATTAACAGCATTGGGCAATACCGAATATACCACCGGTCCCGGAAGTATCAAACGTTTTAATATGTTCAACACCGCCATCATCCGCGGAACAGCCGCCCACGGTTACAGTTCAGGACAAGCAATGGAACTTATCGAGCAACTGGCTAAAGAACATCTGCCCGACAACATCGGAGTAGAATGGAGTGGACTTTCCTACCAGGAAAAACAGGCAGGCGGACAGACCGGTATGATTCTGACACTGGTATTCCTCTTCGTCTTCCTTTTCCTGGCAGCCCTGTATGAAAGCTGGAGCGTGCCAGTCGCCGTACTGCTCTCCTTGCCGGTAGCCGCTTTGGGAGCATATGCCGGTGTCGCCTTATGCGGATTGGAAAATGATACGTATTTCCAGATTGGCCTGGTAATGCTGGTCGGACTGGCTGCCAAAAACGCCATCCTGATTGTAGAGTTTGCCAAAGACGAAGTAGACAAAGGAAAAGATGTAATAGAAGCTGCGCTGCACGCATCACATTTACGTTTCCGTCCCATCCTGATGACCTCACTCGCCTTTATTTTGGGCATGGTGCCACTGGTCATTGCAAGCGGACCGGGTTCTGCCAGCCGTCAAGCCATCGGCACGGGCGTATTCTTCGGAATGATTGTGGCTGTAACAGTAGGTATTTTTCTGGTTCCTTTCTTCTTCGTGATGATTTACAAGGCAAAAAACAAACTCAAAGTGAAACATACTCATTAATTGCTGCAACCTATGAAAGTAACGAAACTCACATATTATTTCCTTTGCATCATCTTGGCAACCTCACTCTTGGCTAGTTGCCAGATAGGGAAACATTATTCACGTCCCGAACTGAACCTGCCCCATACCCTGGACAGTCTTAGCGTAGACACCGCTTCAATAGGTGACTACGCCTGGGAAAAAATCTATACCGACACGACCCTGCAGGCACTGATACGCAAAACACTGACCTACAACAAGGACATGCTGATAGCTGCCTCACGGGTGAAGGAACTGGCAGCACGTAAGCGCATTGCCATCGGAGATATGCTGCCCCAAATCGGACTGCGCGTCTACGCCGAGCGTGAACGGGAAAACTATGGTGGCAATCACTACTCACAAGACGACGAATTCGACCTGAAAGGTACCATGAGCTGGGAAATTGACCTTTGGGGTAAACTGCGTTGGGCAAAAGACAAAAGCGTAGCCGACCTCATCGGGTCAATAGAAAACCAACGGGCATTGAAAATGAGCCTGGTAGCCGAAGTGGCACAAACCTACTTCGAACTGGTGGCCCTCGACAATGAACTTGCCATCGTGCGCCAAACCGTAGATGCGCGACGCGAAAGTCTCCACCTGGCACGCATCCGCTACGAAGGAGGACTGACTTCAGAAACCGCCTTCCGGCAAGCACAAGTGGAATTGGCACGTACAGCCACACTGGTTCCCGACCTTGAACGTCAGATTACGTTAAAAGAAAACGACATAGCTTTCCTGACCGGCGACTATCCACACCACATCCGGCGCACAGCATTGCCCGAAGACGTATTGTTGCCAGCCAGTCTGCCTGTAGGGCTGCCGTCCAGCCTATTGGAACGCCGCCCCGACATCCGCGAAGCAGAACAGGCACTGATAGCAGCCAATGCCGAGGTAGGTATTGCCTTCACCAGCCTGTTCCCCAGTCTGACCTTGAATGCCAGCTACGGAGGCGAGAGCGATGTGCTCAGCGAACTGCTGAAATCTCCCTGGCACCTGCTCAGTGCCAACCTACTACAACCGGTCTTCAGTTGGGGTAAGAACCGTGCCCGACTGAAAGCACAAAAAGCCGCTTTGGAAGGAGCTACCCAAGCCTATGAGAAAGTAGTGCTCAACGCTTTTAAAGAAGCCTACAATGCCATTGCCGACTTCAACAAAAGCAAGGAAATCTATGAAACCCGCCTCCGCTTGGAACAAGCATCGAAAAGTACCCTCGATCTCGCTCAGCTGCAATACATCAATGGTGTGATCGGCTATATGGACCTGCTGGATGCACAGCGTGGTTATCTTAATGCGCAAATCGGACTTAGCAATGCTGTACGTGACAAGCAAATCACCGTTGTCCGCCTATACAAAGCATTAGGAGGTGGATGGAAAAACTGACATTATACTTCCGCAGCATTTATTGATGCATTTTGTCGATGTCATTATAGAAGGTGTATCAAAATGAAAGTTGATTTTTATTTTGATACACCCTCATCATCTCTACGGAAACGGTGTGAAAGGTTCAAGGAAATGCAACACTATAAATGCCCCCTCAAACGAACATAAGTGATACGACTGACTTACTTATGTGAAACGCCCAAGTTACTTATGTGAAACACCCAACTCACTTATGTTCATCAAAAGGCATGCTTCAATCAATGCCTCTGAAATGCAGACAAAAACAAAGCCTCAAAAATTTTAAAGAACAAAGCCGGAACCTCCTCGCGGAGACCCCGACTCGCTTTCATCAAACAACCAATAAGGAAATTAGAGGTAAATTTAATGATATTATCTAATGAATAACAGCTCTCTATATTTAGGCAGCGTCCACATCTGATCGTCTACTATCAGTTCCAATTTGTCGATGTGGTAACGTATCTGTTCCAGCATCGGCGCAATGGTGTCATGGTAAGCTACGGCCTTTTCACGCTCGTCCACAATTTTATTTGCCACTTTACGCGCTTCTATCATCGTATCCACGTGCTCTTTGATATAAGACGTATGCTCCGAAATCTTCCGGATGATGGCAACGTTCTCGGCAGAAAGCTTCTCTGCCTCTTCAGCTGGAAACAGTCCCTTCATCTTGTACACATTATCTATCAGCTTGCTTTGGTATTCGATGGCGACCGGCACCACATGGTTCATCACCAAATCGCCTAATACACGTGCCTCAATCTGAATCTTCTTTGTATACGTTTCCCATTTCACTTCGTTACGCGCCTCCAGTTCTTTCTGTGTCATCACACCCTGCGACTCGAACATCTTCACCGAAGCAGGTGTCAGATACTGGTCGAAAATAACCGGACAACTGGTTTCGCAATCCAGGCCGCGACGTGCCGCTTCCGCTTTCCACTCTTCACTGTAGCCATTACCGTCAAAACGGATAGGCTTCGAAGCCTTGATGTATTCACGGATAACCTGAATGAGGGCAGACACTTTCGGTTCACCTTTTTCTATAAGTTCGTCTACCTTTTGTTTAAACTCTACCAGCTGCTCTGCCACGGCAGTATTCAATGCAATCATTGCGCTGGCACAGTTAGCCTCCGAGCCTACCGCACGGAACTCGAAACGGTTGCCCGTAAAAGCAAAGGGGGAAGTACGGTTACGGTCGGTATTATCAATCAGCAATTCGGGAATCTGCGGGATGTCCAGTTTCATGCCGTGCTTGCCGCCAAGAGCTATCAAGTCATCGGTCGAGCTTTCCTCCATGTGATCAAGTACTTTGCTAAGCTGTGTGCCGAGGAAAGAAGAGATAATGGCAGGAGGTGCTTCGTTGGCTCCCAAACGATGGGCATTCGTAGCGCTCATGATAGAGGCCTTCAGCAAACCGTTGTGACGGTACACCGCCATCAGTGTGTTGACAATAAAAGTTATAAAGCGCAAGTTCTCCTCGGGAGTCTTACCTGGTGCCATCAGCAATACACCTGTATCAGTCCCCAATGACCAGTTGTTGTGCTTACCCGAACCATTTACTCCCTTGAAGGGTTTTTCATGAAGCAGCACACGGAATCCGTGCGTACGTGCTACTTTACGCATCAGCGACATAATCAGCATGTTATGGTCTACGGCAAGGTTGCATTCCTCAAAGATAGGTGCCAGTTCAAACTGGTTGGGAGCCACTTCATTATGACGGGTCTTGACGGGTATTCCCAGTTCTAATGCCTGAATTTCCAAATCTTTCATAAAAGCAGCCACGCGGGTCGGGATGGCACCGAAATAATGGTCTTCCAGCTGTTGGTTCTTCGAAGCCTCGTGTCCCATCAACGTACGCCCGGTCAGCAATAAATCGGGTCGTGCAGCATACAAACCTTCATCTACCAGGAAATATTCCTGCTCCCATCCCAGGTATGCCGAAACTTTCTTCACATTCGGATCGAAATAATGGCATACATCTACCGCTGCCTTATTGACTGCCCGCAGTGCTTTCAACAACGGAGCCTTATAGTCAAGCGATTCGCCCGTATAAGCGATGAACACGGTAGGGATACACAAGGTGTCGTCTACCACAAATACCGGCGACGAGGGATCCCACGCACTATAACCACGCGCCTCGAAAGTATTACGGATACCGCCATTAGGGAACGAAGAAGCATCCGGTTCCTGCTGTACCAGCAATTTTCCGGAAAACTCTTCCATCATACCTCCCTTGCCATCGTGTTCCACAAAGGCATCGTGCTTCTCTGCAGTCCCTTCCGTAAGCGGTTGGAACCAGTGTGTATAGTGAGTAGCCCCCAATTCACTTGCCCACTGTTTCATTCCTGCTGCTACAGCATCGGCAATGCTGCGGTCTAGTGTCGCGCCGTTATCCATTGCATCTACCAGCTTCTCGTACACTTTGCTGGGAAGATACTTAAACATCTTTTCCCGATTGAACACGTATTTCCCGAAATATTCACTCGGGCGCTCCTTTGGAGCCGGTACATCAAAAGGCTTCGCCTGGAATGCCTTTTCTACTACCCTGAATCTTAAAGTTGACATAATACCTCAATAATTAGTTGTTATTTGTTCACATATTTCTATATAATCAAATCTTTTTGAAACGAAATTCAATTATATAACATCTTTTTGTCTGATGCAAAAGTAAGGCTTTTCATTCATATACTCCCCCTCTACGAAGTCATATTTTCATTTATTTTATCAGAACATTTCAATTTGAAACAAAACCGCAACATTCTGTTATCAATTTCACACAAACGAAGTCGATTTTATTACTTTCACAAACAAAGGGACTGTTTTGAATTTCCACAAAAAGTTTTTTGGGGCTTGATGTGTTCGTTTCGTGTGTGTTGGGCGATAAATTCAAAACAGTTTCTAAGACATACTTAAATTTAATGAATCTGCATGTCCGCAATTAGCCAATCCGGTTGAGTTGAAAACGCAGTAGTACTTCATTTGCCGATGAAGTATATATCCGTAGGCGGATGGAGATATATTCAAACGCAGATGCAGTATATATTCATTTTCCAAGGGTATGTATTGGCTGTTTGCGGAATTCATAATTCAAAACTGTTTTTCAAAAACAGTTCCTCATCTATTTTTCAATTACGTTTTCGTAATTTACCCAGTATCTTGCTTTTTTGTATTATCTTTGCCCCCAAATTTGAACTACTAAATTAAAATGAAAAAGAAACGACTGCTTATTGGAGGAAGCATCCTGTTCCTAATCCTAGCCTCAGGCATCATAACAGGATATGCCTGCCTAATGAACCAACCGCTGGGAATTGAAAAATCCACTTTCTTATATATAGACAATGATGACAACATAGACTCTGTATGCTATAAATTGGAACACAGGCTGCATGCCAGCAGGCTGACAGGATTTCGCCTGCTGGCATTCCAAAGTGATTATACCAACCACATCCACTCGGGAGCCTATCTGTTTACTCCAGAAGCACGTACGTGGCAAATCTTCCGGACGTTACAAGCTGGAAACCAAACGCCTGTATCGGTCACTATCCCCAGCGTGCGCACCATCGGAAAACTATGCCAATCTATTTCACACCAATTGATGATGGATTCGACCGCAATTTCCAGCCTCCTGACAGACAGTACATATTGTGCCAGTTTGGGATATAACGCTTATACCCTGCCTGCCCTATTTATTCCAAACACCTATGAAGTATATTGGAACACCAGTTGCAAAGACTTCATAAAACGCATGCAGAAAGAACATCAACGGTTCTGGAATGAAAAACGCACAGCACAGGCAAAAGCTATCGGACTTACCCCGACTGAGGTAAGTACCCTTGCATCCATCGTAGACGAAGAAACGGCTAACCAAGCAGAAAAACCGATAGTGGCAGGACTGTACATTAACCGGCTGAAAGCAAACATGCTGCTTCAAGCAGACCCTACTGTTAAATTCGGATTACAGGAATTTGGATTACGCCGCATTTTATACAAACATCTGGAGACCGACAGCCCGTATAATACCTATATATATAAAGGACTTCCTCCTGGTCCTATCCGCATTCCCAGCATACAAGGATTGGAAAGTGTATTAAACTATTCACATCACGACTATCTGTACATGTGTGCCAAAGAAGATTTTTCGGGTACGCACAATTTTGCCCGTACCATGAGCCAGCACCTTGCCAATGCCCGACGTTATCAACAGGCATTGAACCGAAGGAATATCCGGTAAACTTGAGCGGATTGTCTTAAATAATCATTACTTTTGCATCACATTTTCAATAATTACAATATGAATTGGAAAAAACTAACTTTATGGCTGGCAGCAGGTTGCCTATCATTGCCCGCTATTGCCCAACAAACAGACACCACCCTCACCTACCGCATCGAAGCAAGCGGCAATCTGTCGGATGGTACGTATGCACCGCTCTGGTTCACAGCCAACCGGTATGGGCTATCCAGCCAGAAACCAAACAGTGGCTACATCCGAGCCGGACTACATTACGGAAAAAAACTGAACCGCCACTGGCGCATCGAAGCAGGACTTGACCTGGCAGGTGCCGCCGATCAAGTTTCCGGTTTTGTTATACAACAAGCGTACGCCGACATCGCGTGGAAATTCCTGCGCCTCAGCATTGGAAGCAAAGAACGCCCGGGTTTCCCACTTACGAAAAATGAAAGACTGAGCAGCGGCATGATGGTAGAAGGACCGAATGCCCGGCCAGTTCCGCAAGTCAGAATAGACATCCCCGAATATGTCACCATCCCTGGTACGGGCAATTGGCTTGCCTTAAAGGGGCATCTTGCTTACGGAGCGTTTACCGACTGGAACTGGCAGGAAGATTTCGCAGCTCCCGAGACCAATTGGGGCAAACATATCCTGTATCACAGCAAGTCGTTGATGTTCCGCATCGGGAACCGTGAAAAGTTTCCGGTAGAGTTCGAACTGGGACTGCTGATGGCTGCACAGTTTGCCGGAGCACAAATGCTGAAGAATGCCGATGGAAGCAGCACGGTCTCTGTAGACATGCCCGGCGGACTGAAAAGTTTCTTTAAGGCATTCATCCCGATGAGCGGAGGAAGCGACACACCTTGGGGCGATCAAGTAAACGTAGAAGGCAACCACTTGGGAAGCTGGAATTTTGCCTTGACCTATTACTTGAATGACTGGCGGTTCCGTGCTTACTTAGACCATTATTTCGATGACCATTCGCAAATGGTATGGCAATACGGACGGTGGAAAGACGGACAGCTAGGCATCGAAATAGACCTGCCGAAGAATCGTTGGTTAAGCGCAATTGTATGGGAAACCATGTCGACCAAACAGCAGACCGGCCCGCTACTGTATGACGAATTTGCCGGAACACTGGGTTATCAGGTCAGTGCATCCGATAATTATTACAACAACTATTGCTATCAGGCATGGCAGCACTGGGGACAAGGTATGGGAAATCCTTTCCTTCCGGGGCCTATTTATAATAAAGACGGAGAAATCACTTTCAAGAGCAACCGCGTGCGTGCCCAGCATTTAGGCATCGAAGGCGACCCAAGCGAGGAATGGAACTGGCGCATACTGATATCGTTTGCACGCCATTGGGGAACCTACCAAACACCGCTGGACAAACAACGCAAACAGTTCAGTTCGCTTTATGAGGTGAGCTACGCTCCCCAATGGGCCAAAGGATGGGGCGCAACCGTAGGCGTAGGACTCGACCGCGGAAATTATTTAGGAAACTCTACAGGAGGTATCCTGACAATCCGGAAAACAGGAAAGATATTTTAAGTTTGTGAGTTTTTAAGTTTTGATTGTTAATATGAAAGCCATACATTTATTAATTGCGATGTGTTTCTTCGCCTTGTTCGCTTCTTGCGAGAAAAAGCCTATTGACGAAAACATCGAAGGCATGTGGAAATTGGAACAGTTTACCACCCTTGACGATGGCATTGTCCACCGTGACTGCCAGCGCATCTTTTATAGCATCCAATTACAGATTGTACAGATAGCTGAAAAGCAATGCACGCACAAATACGGCACATTCGTCGGACATTTTTACTTGAACGAAGACCACAGCCAGGCAACCATGAAAGATTTCCGTTTCCGTGGTGAATCAACCGGCGACAGCGGTGAAGATGTTCCAGTAGAGCGGCTGCTCCCCTTCGGCATCAACTCACTTGAAACGACCTTCGATGTTTTGAAAGCCGACGGGAAACACCTCGTCCTCCAGTCAGATTACGCCAAACTGGAATTTATCAGTTTCTGATGAACCCCAATAAACAGACTCTAAACGCGCAGGAAAAAGCATCCGATGACTTCATGGCTTGAGGCTTTTTCCTGCGTTTTTCGGTATGTCTGCGAACGGTAAATAAGCGCTGAAAAGAAAAATTATCCTTTTATCCACCATTTCTTACCCTTCCATCCCCAATTTTAGATTCCGAATTTGCTTGCACATTCCAGATTTTTCTTATCTTTGCAACAAACTAATACATCCAACTAATATATCCAATAATGAAAAACAGTAAAGAACTTATGAACCGCGCAGCCGATAACATCCGTATCTTGGCTGCTTCAATGGTAGAAAAAGCTAAATCCGGACACCCGGGTGGTGCTATGGGTGGTGCAGACTTTGTAAATGTACTCTTCTCTGAGTTTTTAGTTTACGACCCTGAAAATCCCCGTTGGGAAGGCAGAGACCGCTTCTTCCTTGACCCAGGACACATGTCACCGATGCTGTACTCTGTACTGGCGTTGACCGGCAAATTCACCATGGACGAATTGCAACAATTCCGTCAATGGGGAAGCCCTACTCCAGGACATCCTGAAGTAGACGTCATGAGAGGTATCGAAAACACTTCCGGCCCGCTGGGACAAGGACACACATTCGCTGTAGGTGCCGCCATCGCAGCCAAATTCCTGAAAGCACGTTTAGGTGACGTAATGAACCAAACGATTTATGCTTACATCTCAGACGGAGGTGTACAAGAAGAAATCTCACAAGGCTCGGGACGTATCGCCGGACACTTGGGACTGGACAACTTGATTATGTTCTACGACTCGAACGATATCCAGCTGTCTACCGAATGTAAAGACGTAACAGACGAAGATGTAGCCAAGAAATACGAGGCATGGGGCTGGAAAGTCATTACAATCAATGGGAATGACGCTGACGAAATCCGTGCCGCATTGACCGAAGCAAAAGCCGTAACAGGTCAGCCTACCTTGATTATCGGTAAGACCATCATGGGTAAGGGGGCACGTAAGGCAGACAACAGCAGCTACGAACACAACTGCGCTACACACGGCGCGCCGTTGGGAGGTGACGCTTACACCAATACCGTCAAGAACTTGGGTGGCAATCCGGAACAACCGTTCCAAATCTTCCCGGAAGTAGCGGAACTTTACGCAAAACGCCGCGAAGAACTGAAAGCCATCGTAGGCGAACGCTATGCGGCTAAAGCAGAATGGGCAAAGGCTAATCCGGAACTGGCTGCCAAGATGGAATACTGGTTCTCTGGCAAAGCTCCTCAAGTAAACTGGGACGCTATCCAGCAAAAAGCAGGTTCGGCTACACGTGGTGCTTCGGCTACTGTGCTCGGCGCATTGGCAGAACAAGTAGAAAACATGGTTTGCGCATCTGCCGACTTGTCTAACTCTGATAAGACCGACGGTTTCTTGAAAAAGACACATGCCTTTACGAAAAACGACTTCAGCGGCGCATTCTTCCAAGCAGGTGTATCAGAATTGACCATGGCATGCTGCTGCATCGGTATGGCATTGCACGGAGGCGTTATCCCCGCATGCGGTACCTTCTTTGTATTCTCCGACTACATGAAACCAGCTGTACGTATGGCTGCCCTGATGGAAACTCCTGTGAAGTTCATTTGGACACACGACGCATTCCGTGTAGGCGAAGACGGACCTACTCATGAACCGGTAGAACAAGAAGCACAAATCCGCTTGATGGAGAAACTGAAAAACCACAAGGGACACAACTCAATGTTGGTTCTCCGCCCGGCAGATTGCGAAGAGACTACTCAGGCATGGAAGCTGGCAATGGAAAACACGACCACTCCTACTGCACTGATTTTCTCTCGCCAGAATATTGCCAACTTGCCCGAAGGAAACGATTATACCCAGACAGCCAAAGGCGCTTATGTCGTAGCCGGCTCTGACGAAAACCCGGATGTTATCCTGCTGGCTTCAGGTTCGGAAGTATCTACTTTGGTAGCCGGAACTGAACTACTCCGTAAAGATGGCATCAAGGTGCGTATCGTTTCTGTTCCTTCGGAAGGACTGTTCCGCAGCCAAAGCAAAGAATATCAGGACAGCGTCCTTCCTGCCGGAGTAAAGAAATTCGGTCTGACAGCCGGACTGCCTGTAAATCTGCTTGGACTGGTAGGCACTGACGGAAAGATTTGGGGATTGGAATCATTCGGTTTCTCGGCTCCGTACAAGGTTTTGGACGAAAAGCTGGGCTTCACAGCCGAAAACGTATACAACCAAGTAAAAGCCATGTTCTAATATGAAACTGATAGGATTGGCTTCCGACCATGCCGGCTTTGCATTGAAACAATATGTAAAGCAATGGCTCGAAGCAAAAGGTTGGGAATATAAAGACTTCGGCACATATACTGCCGACAGTTGCGACTACGCAGACTTTGCACACCCGTTGGCACTTGCCGTAGAAGCGGGCGAATGTTATCCGGGTATTGCAATCTGTGGCAGCGGAGAAGGCATCAGCATGACTCTGAACAAACATCAGGGCATACGTGCCGCACTTTGCTGGATTCCGGAGATTTCCCACTTGGCACGCCAGCATAATGATGCCAACGTTTTGGTAATGCCTGGACGTTTCATTGACAACGAGATGGCGGACAAAATTATGACCGAATTCTTCAACACTGCTTTTGAAGGAGGACGTCACCAAAAACGCATCGATAAAATGCCGGTCCACTAACCGGTACCTTTTAAAAATGCGGATTAACGCAGGCTTTCGCAGCATAGAATAACTAACTGCCCAATCTGCGTTAATCCGCATTTTATTTAGAAGCTGTTTTGAATTTATCGTGCGATGATTTGGGATGAGTTTTTGAGGCATTTTCGCTTCTGTGATGAGGAAGATAGCGGGCTATCTGACGAAGAACAGGAGC
>NZ_NFJA01000046.1:0-30137 GCF_002159615.1 Bacteroides sp. An279 | reverse complement strand
ACGAAGAACAGGAGCGAAAAGGACCAAAAAATCGCCCAAAGCACACACGAAAACGGATACATCAAGCCAAGAAAAACTTTTTGGAGAAATTCAAAACAGCTTCTTAGAATATGAGTATCCGCAAAGTGCCGATTGTAGCTATCGGGCGGAATGCGGATATTCATATTCTAAAAGTCATAGTCCGCATTGTTTCAGCAAGTCCAGCAATTCTTTATCAGAGATGTTCTCCTGGTCCGACTTGTCGTAAATGGTCAGTAAAGTGACTTCGATTCCGTCCTCTCGTACGGTTATCGCATAAGTGATGATACGTGCTCCACCGCTTTTGCCTTTTCCTTTCGAGGTAATGGCAAGGCGGATTTTGCGAAGCTTGTTACCTAAATCCGTGCCTTGTATAGGATTCTCTTGAATCGATTCTATTAATCTTTCCAAGTCAAAAGGAAGCGAACGGTATTTCTTTGCAAGTTTTTTGAATTCCTTTCGGAATATGAGTGAAAGTTTAATTGTAATATCCTTCATCTTGCAATTCTTTTTTAAATTCTTCCCACGTTTGTAGTTCTACTTTCCCTTCCTTGTGCAGCTTCAGTTCACGGCAAGCCTCGGCAAAGTCGGCAAGGATTTCCTCTTTGGTCTGTACGGGCTCTTCTTCCGCCTCCTTTTTCTTGGTCACTAATTTCTTGGTATAGGCAAGAAGTTTCTTCAGGCTGTTCTCGTCGTCGGCAAGGTAACCGATTTGGCGGAAGAGTTCCGCGCTTGTATCCAGTGTCGTTTCCATAATCAAAGTGTTTAGTCATTATTTTTACAAAGATACACATTTTGAGTTTCCTATTCTTGAAATTTTCCGTAATTTAGCGCACAAAATAATAAATGTAGAAAAAAACATGAAGATAAATGTTTGCAGAAAACTGATGTTTGCCGTATGCTTTGCCGCAGGCGTGGCGGCTTACGGGCAAGACGCTACGGGACACGTCAACCCGTTCCTGAGCGAATTTAACACGCCGTACGGGGTTCCGCCTTTCGAACAAATCACCCTTGAAGATTACCGTGAAGGGTTTTTGAAAGGGATGGAAGAACAGAAGCGGGAGATAGATGCTATCGTAAACCAACGCTCGGTGCCCGACTTCGACAATACCATCGTGGCACTCGACCGGAGCGGAGCGATGTTGAACCGGGTGGCGTATGTGTTCTTTGGGCAGAGCGGATGCAATACGAACGCCGAGATGCAGGCGTTGGAGCAGGAAATGGCTCCGTTGCTTTCGGCTCATAGCGATGATATTTCGCTGAACAAACGCTTGTTTCAGCGGGTGAAGGAAGTATATGAGAACCGTGCGAAATTCAATCTCGATAAGGAACAGGCTAAGTTGTTAGAGGAAACGTATAAAAGCTTTGTACGGAGCGGAGCCAACCTGAGCGATGCCGACCAGCAGAAGCTTCGGGCGTTGAACGAGAAGATTTCGACGCTTCAGATTACGTTCGAGCAAAACATGCTGAAAGAAACCAACGCTTTCAAGCTGGTCATTACGGACGAGAAAGACTTGAGCGGGCTGCCAGCCAGCTTGATAGCACAGGCCGCCGAGACCGCTAAGGGCATGGGTGAAGAAGGCAAATGGGTGTTTACCTTGCATAACCCCAGCATCATGCCTTTCTTGCAATATGCCGATAACCGTGTGTTGCGCGAGCGTATTTATAAGGCTTATATCAATCGGGGAAATAACGGGAACGATGCCGACAACAAGCAAGTGGTGCGCGACCTGATTACGGCACGTCTGGAAAAAGCCAAGCTGATGGGCTATGAAGACTATGCCTCGATGGTGTTGGAAGACCGTATGGCGAAGAACGAAAAGAACGTGTACGACCTGCTTAACCAGCTTTGGACACCTGCTCTTGCCAAGGCGAAGGAAGAGTTGGCTGATATCAAGGCGGAAATCAAGCGTGAGGGCAACGATTTTGAGCCGGAAGGCTGGGACTGGCGTTATTACTTCGAAAAAGCGAAAAAGCATAAATACGACATGGACGAGAACGAAATCCGTCCGTATTTGGAACTGAACAACGTGCGCGACGGTGCTTTCTATATGGCAAAACGCTTGTATGGCATTACGTTCCGTCCCTTGGAATACATGCCGAAACCGCACCCCGAAGCGCAAGTGTTTGAGTGTATCGACAAGGACGGAAAGCCCTTGGGCATTCTTTATTTCGATTTCTTCCCACGTGCCAGCAAGAGCGGAGGCGCATGGTGCGGCGAATACCGTCCCCAGTCGTATGATGAGAACGGCAACAAGGTGGTGCCTGTAGTTACGATTGTATGCAACTTCACCAAGCCGTCGGCAGGTGAGCCTGCCCTTTTGAGCCCGGATGAAGCGACTACGCTTTTCCATGAGTTCGGGCACGGGCTGCATTCGCTCTTTTGCGATGTGCACTATACAGGCGTGAGCGGTGTGCCCCGCGATTTCGTGGAGCTTCCTTCTCAAATCGACGAGCATTTCACCTTCGAGCCGGAAATGTTGCAGGTATATGCGAAACATTACAAGACAGGCGAGGTCATGCCGACCGAACTGGTAGAAAAATACGACAAGAGCAGTAAGTACGGACAAGGTTTCGCTACGGTGGAATACCTTGCCGCATCGCTTCTGGATATGGATTTCCACACGCTGAAGTCGGTGCCTGCCGATATGGACGTGATGGAGTTTGAAGCCAAGACTTTGGGTGACCGTGGTTTGCTGAAGCAGATACCGTCGCGTTACCGCACTACGTATTTCGCGCATACCATGGGCGGGGGTTATACCGCCGGATATTATAGCTACATCTGGGCGGAAGTGCTCGACTGTGATGCGTTCGGAGCATACGTAGAGAGCGGAAACCTGTTCGACCCCGAAGTGGCAAGTAAGTTCCGCAAGTATGTCCTCACGCCGGGCGGCATTGATGACGCGATGGATATGTACGTCAATTTCCGCGGAAAAGGTCCCGATATCAAGTGGTTGCTCGAGAAACGTGGCTTGGATACTCCTGCGCCTTTGAAACAAGATAAGGAATAAACATAGTTAATTAACAATTAAAAGTGAATAGTTAATAACGGCAATCAGAGACATCCACCGTTATTAACTATTCATTGTTCATTATTAATTATTCACTCTTAATTATCTCCGACATGCCGGACCTATCATTTTCGTTTATCTATACCTCCTATTATAAGAAAGCGTTTAGCTTTGCCAAGTCGTACGTCCACGATGAGGCGGTAGTAGAGATATTGCTTCCGAGGCGCTGATAGCCTTGTGGGAGAAAACAAAGGTAGAGTCTGCCGAGCAGGTGGCACCTCTTTTGCTGACTATTCTGAAAAATAAGACATTCTTTTGCGCATGTAAATATTACTCAGATAGGCCTTTAGCAGTCCGATGGAAATCGAGGGATAGTATCGTTGGCGCATGACCTTTGCGGTGTTTACCGATGCCAGTGAGGCATTGAAAGCGAAATCAAGTTTCCTCAAGTCTCTTGCCTGACAATCGTTGAGTCCGGTAAACTGCTTGGAATCCCGAAAGCAAAACTCGATCTGGAATCGTGTACGGTAGTATTCGATGATGTCTCTGGCCGACATGTCAAGGTCGGTGGAGAAATAGATTTTGTGTCCTCCCGATTCGGGATAATGGACCACGACTTTGATGTTGCGTTTCATTGCCTTTGAATATGCCTTGACTGAGTAAGCCCTTCCTCCTTCAATGTCGAGAATCTCGCAACGCTGAAGGTCGAGTTTCTCAAAAATCAATCTTCCCGCCTTTGATACGCGGCCGTCCACGCTTGCCTGTGCGGACACCGTCATGTGCATACCACAAGGCGGCATCATGCAGTCCCGGCAGTCAATGTCGATAATGCCGATGCCGAGAATTTCCAGTCCCCGTTTCACCTGAGAAGCGCATCCCGACCAGAACTTGCCGATATAAGGAGTCTTCTTTCCCGACTTTGAAATGTAGCTTGCGTCTATGGCAATGGCTTTTTTAACGCTTTCTCCAAACCGCTGCCGCATAAGGAAGAGATTGAACTGTATCCAGTCAAACTCACGTTCGAACAACTGCCGGAAGCGTTGTCCCGAGCTGTCCGAGTAACGGCCCATTTGGGTGAAATTAATCTTTCTTGGCAGTACCATATACAAAATCATGAGTTGTATGAATGCCGTTTTAAAACTTTTGCGTAACTTTGCTGAACAACTTTTCAAAGCATCGGTTACGAGTTCCTCATATTGGTCAAGTGCTGTTCTGTTCATTGCTTTAATGTGTGGTTAGATACCATTAAAGGTACTGAATTTCAGCCACTTGACCTATTTTGTTCTGCTAAACTTTATTAATTAACTTGTTTGTTATCAACGGATTAGATATCAATTTAACGAAGTATTAGTTATGATACCTTATATAAAAAACCAGATATGATTATACGTTATTTAACGGATATAGTCAGCAAAGGGGGAAATATGTTATTAAATGTGGCTCCTAATGGTCAGGGAGCTTTCCCTAAGCAGACATTTCCGATTATAAAAGAGTTGCACACTTGGATGCAAATGAATGGCGAAGCTATTTATGGGACGAGGCCTTGGCGTATTTACGAAGAAAAAATGAATCCTAACCAACCTGATGAAGAGATAAAAGCAGAATTTGACGATGCTGTTTTCAATGGGTTTCCTCAGCAACGGATTCCAGACGTGCGCTATACGAGCAAAGGGAATAAAGTATATGTCATTGTGCGCCATGTACAAGATACAGTCTTTAAATTGAGAGCTTTTACAAAACAGGACAAAATAGAAATGGTGAAATGTTTGTCGGAAAGGCAGGATGTGAATTGGAAATTGGGTGAAGATGGTTTGATGATTCGTATGGGGGAATTGGTTGATTCTTATCCTATTTACGTATTAGAAGTTTCATTAAAAAATTCTTAAAGAGAGGATTAAATTCGGTTTCAAACTTAATTAATTCATATATTCGTATTAAAATCAGTAAATAGTATGAAACATCTATTCGTTATCTTATTTCTATTCTGTGGATTATCCGTTTTCGCCCAGCCGAAAATAAACGATAAACCTAAATCATCGGTGGACTTCCCTTTATGTGCAGGTGGAGCGTCTTGTGATATTTTTGTAAGTCCTGAAGATTTTGAGGTGGTAAAAAAGGCGGCTTCTTTATTCGCGGAAGACATTGGGCGGGTAACCGGTACAAAGGGGCATGTCCAGGTCGGAAATCCGGGTAAAGGGCAAAATATCGTTGTTATTGGTACATTGAACCATAACTCTTTTATCGACAAATTGGCAGGTGATAATCAGATAGATGTGACTGGTATCCAAAATGGTTGGGAGCAATATCTTATTAAGACCGTTGAGAATCCCGCTAAAGGCATAAAACGGGCTTTGATAATTGCCGGATGCGACCGTCGCGGAACGGCATACGGGACGTTTGCTTTATCAGAAGCCATCGGTGTATCTCCTCTTTATTGGTGGGCGGATGTGCCGGTTAAGAAAAAGAATGCTTTATATCTTCAAAAAACAGATTATGTTTCTAAGGCTCCTAGTGTTAAATACCGGGGCTTCTTTATCAACGATGAAGGGTGGGGTATTACACCGTGGGCTTCGAAGACATTCGATAAGGAACTAGGAGACATCGGTCCGAAAACGTATGCGAAAGTCTGTGAACTGATTCTTCGTATGAAAGGAAATATGCTGGCTCCAGCCATGCATCCCAGTTCGGGATCATTTAACAAATATCCTGAAAACAAATTGGTGGCAGACAGTTTTGCCATTGTCATGACTTCTTCGCATTGCGAACCCTTGCTTTTCAACAATGTGACAGAATGGGACGAGAAAACAATGGGTGAATGGAATTATGTAACCAATAAAGACAGCATCAATAAGGTGCTTGATAAACGTATCTCGGAGAATGCTCCTTATGAGAATTTCTATACCCTTGCCATGCGGGGCATTCACGATGCCGGATTGGTGGGAGTGCCTAAGGAACGTGAGGTAAGTTTGATAGAAGAAGTGTTGGCAGATCAACGGAACATTTTGTCGAAATATATTCCGCATCCGATTGACTCCATTCCGCAACAGTTCGTTCCTTATAAAGAAGTGCTGGACATTTACGAACGTGGTTTGAAGGTACCCGATGACGTGACTTTGGTATGGGTGGACGATAATTACGGTTATATGAAACGCTTGAGTAATCCGCAGGAGCAACAACGTAGCGGAAGGGCAGGCGTTTATTACCATACTTCTTATCTGGGTGCTCCGCACGATTATCTTTGGGTATGCACCATTCCTCCTGTGTTGATATACGAAGAATTGAAGAAGGCTTACGATACGGGTGCCGACCGTTACTGGCTGCTGAACGTAGGCGACATCAAGCCGGCGGAGCTTGCTATCAAGACGTTTTTCGATATGGCATGGGATATAGACAAATATGATATCCATTCCATCAATGAACACCAGTCGGCGTTTATGGCGAAGTTGTTCGGAGAGGAGTACAAGCCTCGTTTCCAGCGGATGCTGGATGAATATTATCGGTTGGCATGGAGCCGTAAGCCGGAATTCATGGGATGGGAACGTGAATGGGATGAGCCGGAATACACAGAATTGGCTTCTACCGACTATTCGTTCCAAAATTATAATGACGCGCTCCGTCGCTTGGACGATTACCAACGTTTGTCGGACGAAGCGTTGCATTTGTATCATGAGCTTCCGGAGGCTTCTCGTCCGGCATTCTTCGAACTGATAGGTTATCAGGCTTTAGCTTCATATCAGATGAACCGAAAGTTCTTGATGGCGCAATTAAATCGTGAATTGCTTGCCGAAGGCAAGGTTGAGCAAGCTAATTGGGCGGCAAGCCAATCGCAATTGGCATACGACAGCATCGCTTCGTTGAACCACCGGTATAATACGCAATTGGATGGGAAATGGAACTACATGATGACGCTGGCACCGGGATGGGTGGCTAAGTATCAGCATATGCCGGAAGTAACTTATACGAAAGGAAAAGGGGAAATGCCTGTGGACTTGTCTCTCCGTCTTGAACAAGATGTGTTGGAGCGTTGTACGCTGGTAGACTTGACACGCTATCAGGTCAAGTCGGCTTCCGGTCATACGTTGCGTTTGGTAAAAGGATTGGGTTACGACTGGAACATCATTCAGTTAGGAGAGGCGACAGAAGCTTTGGCCGATCCCACTTCTCCTTCGGCTCCTCAGATTGAGTATGCATTGCCACAGATAGATGCCGATTCGGTAACCGTACATGTTTATTCGTTGCCGGTATTCCCTATATATAAAGGTAGAGGGACGCGCTTTGGTGTGTCTGTAGACGGACATCCGGTGCAAGTGACGAATAACATACCTAAAGAATACTCTAAATCTTGGAAAGACAATGTGTTACAAAATGGAGTAAAAGCTACGTTTTCTTTCCCGATAGACCCTAGGCGTAAATCACACACTTTGACTTTAAGTTGTGGTGACCCCGGTGTGATGATACAGCGTATCATTGTAGACTGGGGCGGACTGAAGGAAACATACGTCGGGCCGGATATTCGTTTATTGAAAAGCAAATAAGAGAATAGAAAATCGGAGATCATCTTTAACTTCTGATTAGCCTAAGTAAGTAAAAAGCATTATTGTTGTGTAACAAAACATTTTTTCGAAAGTTATGAGTGAGGAAGAAAACAGGCACGATTGGAGTTGTGTGGATTGTGGTACACAGAATTGTAAGTATAAAGACCGTACATATCCCGATTTTTGCCTGACAACCAGTCTGGACGCAGAAGATGATGCCTGGGCAATGAATAAGTATGAAGAAGGGAGGAATCATGACATTATGGTGGCAAGTGCTGAGGTGGAATACGAAGGTTATTGCCAGTGGACGCGAGTGCAGGAGATTATGGAGTTTGCCCGGAAGATAGGAGCACACAAGATAGGTATTGCCAACTGCATAGGATTGATTAACGAGGCACGCATTTTTGCGCGTATATTGCGTGTTAATGGTTTCGAACCTTATTCGGTTATTTGTAAGGTGGCAGGAAAGGCAAAAACTTCGGTGGGTATACCGGAAGAATGCGAACGCATTGGCAGTGCGATGTGTAATCCTATTCTGCAGGCAAGGTTGCTTAATCGGGCACAAACCGACTTGAATGTAGTCATCGGTCTTTGTGTAGGTCATGACAGCTTGTTTTACAAATATTCGGATGCGTATGTCACTACGCTTGTAACCAAAGACCGGGTGACTGGAAATAATCCTGTTGCGGCACTTTATACTGCACAATCCTATTACAGGAAAAAGTTTGGTCTGGATAAATGAGGCATGGTGTCCTGATAAGAAGACGCCTGTTGTTGATGAAACCTACATCAAACAACAGGCGTCTGTTTTTATTTCTTGTAGTTCTTCAGTCCTGTCTGAAGGAAATCAATGTATTTTGCTACATCCTCGTCGTACGAATACGACTTGTTGAGCGGATTGCCTTCATTGTCTAACAAAACATAGAATGGCTGGGCGTTGGCACCAAACTTAGACCGTTGCAGGTAACTCCACTTATCACCTACAGTACGAAGCGTGCGTTCCTTGCCGTTTTCCATTACCTTGATAGGTTCGGGCAACTTGGTCTTTTCGTCTACATAGAGTGTAATCAGCACGTAATCTTCGGTAAGAAGCTTACTTACTTGCGGGTCTGTCCATACTGCAAGTTCCATCTTACGGCAGTTCACACATCCATATCCCGTGAAGTCTATCATTACCGGTTTGCCTTGTTGGCGTGCATATTCCATGCCGGCATCGAAATCCATGAATTTGGCGTGTACTTCATTCTTGTAAAGATTGAAGTCTTGCGTCTGCATGGGAGGTGCAAAGGCACTTACAGCTTTTAAGGGTGCTCCCCATAGTCCTGGTATCATATAGACAGCAAAGGCGAGAGATATAAGCGCAAGGAAAAAACGACCTACACCTACTTTGTTGCTATCATCATCGTGCGGGAACTTGATTTTACCCAACAGGTACATGCCCAGCAGTCCGAAGATGACAATCCACAGGGCAAGGAAAGTCTCGCGGTCCAGCAGGCGCCAACCGTATGCCAAGTCTGCCACCGAAAGGAACTTGAGGGCAAAAGCCAGTTCGAGGAAGCCCAAGACTACCTTGATAACGTTCATCCAGCCTCCCGACTTCGGCATCGACTTGAGCCACGAGGGGAACATCGCAAAGAGTGTAAACGGCAAGGCAAGCGCTATGGCAAAGCCCAACATGCCCAATGCCGGGGCGATAATACTGCCCGTAGTAGATACCTCTACCAACAGGAAACCGATAATCGGTCCGGTGCAAGAGAAGGATACCAGCGACAAGGTAAATGCCATCAGGAAAATGCTAAGCAAACCTGTTGTGGATTCTGCTTTGCTGTCAACCGCATTGCTCCACTTCGAAGGCAAGGTGATTTCGAACGCGCCGAAGAACGAAGCGGCAAATACCACCAGCATCAGGAAGAAGAAAATATTGAAGATGGCATTGGTCGATAAGGCATTCAGTGCACTTGCGCCGAATATCAATGTAATGGCAAGTCCTAATGCCACGTAAATTACTACAATAGACGCACCGTATGTCCACGCATCGCGGATGCCTTTTTTCTTGTCTTTCGAGCGTTTCAGGAAGAAGCTGACCGTCATCGGAATGATAGGCCATACACAGGGAGTGAACAAGGCGAGCAGCCCGCCGATGAATCCGGCGAAGAAGATGTATACCCACGAATGCGTATCCTGTTGCTGGGTCTCGCCGAACTCGGATAATTCCTTAATAACCGGCTTCCAGTAGTCTGTCGTTCCTTTCAGCTGTGCAGAAGGAGCTGGAACATCGGCTGATGCTACTGAAGTTGTATCGGCAGGAGCAGACGAGACAGGTACCACGTCGCTCTTTACCGGTGCGTTTGCCGAAGGTGCATCAAGTTTTCCACTGTATGAGAAGTCAACAGCGGTAGGAGGCAGGCAGTTTTCATCGTTGCAGGCTCCGTATTCCAAGTAACCTTTTACAGTATAGTCACCTCCTGTAAGTCTCACCTTTTGAGTAAACTTTGCCGTTCCTTCAAAATAACGCACTTGCATGTTGAATATCGGGTCAATCTGCTCTATTTCTCCATTACCAGGAATGAGTTTGCCCACCAGTTCTGCTCCAACTATTTCGTCTACATTAAATGTCGCAGAAGTGGGTCCTCCTTCTTCAAGGTTGGTAGAATATACATGCCAGCCGGCATCGATTGTACCTGTAAAGACAATTTCGGCTTCTGTGGCCGAAAGATTTTTCCATTCAGCTTTGAACTGTACCGGGTCTTGCATTTGGGCAAATATCGGCAAACAGCACAAAAGGGCAAACAGCCAACTGAGTGTCATTCTTTTTTTCATTGTTCGTTTGGTTTATTTTTAGTTAGGTTCTTATTTATATTATTTTATTAAATGTAGTGTTCTGCTTTTTCTCAAACCACTTCTATTCCTTTGAGTGTAGCCGAACTTGAGTCGGTAATACGGACTTTTACGAAATCTCCTATCCGATGCATGCCACGGTCGAACACTACGACTTTGTTCTGTTCCGTCCGTCCGAACAATTGCTCTTTCGAACGTTTGGAAACTCCTTCTACCAATACTTCGAATGTCTTGCCTACGTCTTTCGCATTGCTTTCTGCCGAAAGTTGGTTCTGAAGTTCTATCAGCTCATTCAGCCGGCGGATTTTTACCTCTTCGGGTACATCATCGGGCAAATGTTTCGAGGCATATGTGCCGGGACGTTCCGAATACTTGAACATAAAAGCAGAATCGTAGGCACATTCGCGCATCAGCGAAAGGCTCATCTGGTGATCTTCTTCCGTTTCCGAATGAAAACCGGAGAAAATGTCAGTACTCAGTCCGCAATCTGGAATGATGCGTCGGATGGCTGCTACCCGTTCCAAATACCATTCACGGGTATATTTCCGGTTCATCAGTTTCAGAATACGTGAACTGCCGCTCTGCACAGGAAGATGGATATGTTTGCACACATTGGGCACTTCGGCTATTACGTGAAGTGTCTCGTTGCTCATATCCTTGGGATGTGATGTGGTAAAACGGACACGCATATCAGGTATCGCCTCTGCCACTGTGCGCAATAGTATTGGAAAAGTAATAACGCTGCCGTCTTCCTGCTCGAAACGGTACGAGTTTACGTTTTGTCCCAATAAGGTCACTTCCTTATAACCTTTCTGTCGAAGGTCATTCACTTCATTCAGGATGCTTGCCACATCACGGCTCCGCTCACGTCCGCGGGTATAAGGAACAATGCAGTAATGACAGAAGTTATTGCATCCGCGCATAATCGATACGTATCCTGAGATGCGGTTGCCACAAATGCGTGAAGGTATCACATCGCGATATGTCTCGGTAGTAGAAAGTTCTACATTGATAGCTTTCTCTCCTGCTTCTACCGAAGCAATCAGGTCAGGCAAAGCGAGGTAAGCGTCTGGTCCTGCCACTAAATCGACGTGGTGATTAGTTATCAAGTCTTCTTTCACCCGTTCAGCCATACAGCCCAACACACCTACAATAAGGTGTTTACGCTTCTTCCGCAAGGCATGGAAAAATTCCAGCCGGTTTAGGATTTTCTGTTCGGCATTGTCGCGGATGGAACATGTGTTCATAAACACAGCATCGGCTTCATCCAGTGTGTCGCAAGGCGTGTATCCGGCCATCTGCATAATGGAAGCCACCACTTCACTATCGGCTACGTTCATCTGGCATCCGTAGGTCTCGATAAACAATTTTTTTGTTTCTTTTCCGGTCGCGGATTTAAAGTCCGTTCCCGCAATCTGGTTTGTCATACGATTAATTATTTATATTATAGATTCTAAGCACGGCGGGAATGGATGACAAAATTATCTGCCATTCGCCATGTATTATTAATTATTAACAAATTCAAAGTCATCAAGACAGATTGAAATACACAAAAACAGAACCTTTGTTACCCATTTCCCGCATTTCTGCCCACCTGTGACTCACTTTCCTATCATAATACATACCCAAAACGGGTGCAAAGATAATAATTCTATTCCGTATCGCACAATAAGCAAACAGTTCTTATGATTCTTCGGTGAAAAATTACTATCTTTGGCAAAATCCTTTTTTAATAATACGAATATGTCGAATTTCCTTATCATACTTGCCATTATTGCCATTGCTATTTATAAGCAAGCGACAAAGGAACCTAAGAAACGGCCGTCCAAACAACCGAAAACGACGGTTCCATTTCCTATAGAATCTGTAGAGGAAGCAGAAAATGTTGTAGAGAAAGTACAACCGGCACAGCCCATTAAGCCGGCACGCCGTGTCTCAAAACCACAGAATACACCACCTCCTGTTTCGTCTGACTTTTCTTGCCAGCCCCGGTCTGGCATTCGGTTCCGTACTCCTTCGGAAGCACGGAAAGCATTCATTTATTCGGAGATATTCAAACGGAAATACTAATACATATTTTTAATACCTGAACACTATGAACTACAACAGAATGACGGCGGCAGAAGCTGCCAGCCTGATACAAAACGGTGAAATTATAGCTCTTAGCGGCTTTACTCCGGCAGGAAGTCCCAAAGCCGTTACGGCCGAACTGGCTAAACAAGCCGAAGAAAAACATGCGCGGGGTGAAGAGTTCCGCATTGGAATCATCACAGGAGCCTCAACAGGCGACTCGTGTGATGGGGTATTGACACGGGCACATGCTATCAAGTTCCGTGCCCCTTATACCACCAACACCGATTTCCGCAAAGCGGTGAACAATGGAGAAATCAATTACACCGACATTCATCTTTCGCAAGTGGCTCAACGCTTACGGTCCGGTTTTTTGGGACATGTCACTACTGCCATTGTGGAAGCTTGTGAATTAACTGATGACGGACGTATTTACCTTACTGCCGGCGTAGGCATTACACCTACCATCGCCCGTCTTGCCGACCGGGTCATTATTGAACTGAACGCTGCACACAGTAAACGCATCATTGGTATGCATGACTTGTACGAAATGGAGCGTCCTCCCTACCGTCGTCCGATTCCCATCGTACGTCCCAGTGACCGTATCGGACTTCCTTACATTCAGGTAGATCCTCAAAAAATCGTGGGAGTGGTAGAAGTAGACATTCCCGACGAAGCACGCGGATTCAGTGCCCCCGATCCGGTAACGGATAAAATCGGGCAAAACGTTGCCGATTTCCTTTCGGCAGATATGAAACGGGGCATTATTCCTTCTACGTTTCTGCCTCTGCAATCGGGAGTAGGCAACATAGCCAATGCTGTATTGAGCGCCTTAGGCCGTGATTCGAGTATTCCTCCTTTCGAAATGTATACTGAAGTTATCCAGAATTCAGTCATTACCCTTATTAAAGAGGGACGTATCAAGTTCGGAAGTACCTGTTCGCTCAGTGTAACAAATGATTGCCTGGAAGACATTTACGAAAACATGGACTTCTTCGCCCACAAGCTGGTGCTCCGTCCATCCGAAATATCCAACTGTCCCGAAGTAATCCGCCGCATCGGAGTCATCTCGATGAACACCGCCATCGAAGCCGATATCTACGGCAATGTAAACTCCACCCACATTTGCGGCACGAAGATGATGAACGGTATCGGTGGTTCAGGCGACTTCACGCGCAGCGCCTACATTTCCATATTCTCATGTCCTTCTACTGCTAAGGGCGGGTGTATCAGCTCTATTGTGCCCATGGTATCGCATCTTGACCACAGCGAACATTCGGTTAATGTCATCATTACTGAACAGGGTATTGCCGATTTGCGTGGAAAAAGCCCGATGGAGCGTGCACAGGCCGTCATTGAAAACTGTGCACACCCCGATTACAAACAACTTCTATGGGATTACCTGAAGATTTCTACCAAAGGACAGACTTGTCATAGTCTTTCTGCTGCTCTGGGTATGCACCAGATATTCTTGAAGAAAGGCGACATGCGGCTTACCGATTGGAGCGAATTTGATTCTTGAACATATACCAATGAATAAAAAGACACGGAGACACAGGAAAATGTAACGTGAAAAAACAGTGCGTCTTCGTGTCTTTTTGTTTTCAATCATTTTGTTGTAATAACTTCAGTTGCTAAATATTATGAATCTACGTTGGTTAGGTATAGCTTTGTCGTGTATATTCAGCTGGAATATAATGAAAGCAAGTGTAGAAAACGATGCCTTGTGGCAGGTACGGGCTACAGATTTGCATGCTCCGTATGCTTCGGCTCCGATGGCAAGCGGATGTATTGGCATTTTGCCGGATAAAGAACCTTTCCGCATAGGGCAGGTAGTGCTGAATCATGTGTTTGATGCAGCTGCTCCAGGTGTAGTAAGCCGGGTGATGAAAGGAATCAATCCTTTTGGAATACAGATGAAAATAGATGGCATGATAATAGATACTACCTGTATTAAGGCTTGGGAGCAGACGGTAGATATGCGCCAGGCAGTGCACCGCACAACATTTGAGGCAGGACGGAAAGTGCAAGTAGTGTCTGAATTGCGTGCTTTGCGAAACCTTCCATACGCTGGATTGGTATCGGTGCAGGTGAAAGCACTGACGGATGTAGTGCTGGAGATACGGAACAGTATGAATGTGCCCGATGACTATGCTGCCGATACCGTACGCTATCGCGAACTGGATGCCGATGGTACACGCTTGTATCTGTTGGAGGCAGAAGCTGTTTCTGCAAGAAAGTACAGGCAGGTAGCAGCGGCATCGACTTTTATGTTCGACGGTGCTGAACACTGGAAACCTTCGTTTGATAAAGCAACCGGCGAGCTGCTTTTTATGTTGTCTCTGAAAAAAGGTGAAACACTTTCGTTCTCGTTGGTAGGCAGTATTTGTTCGTCACGAGACTTTACTGATCCTTATAATGAAGCCGAACGCCAGGTGGTATACGCTGTTCACGAAGGAAAGACGCAATTGATACAGGAACATGAACGGTTATGGAATACCTTGTGGCAAAGCGATATTCGTATCGAAGGAGATGATGATGCCCAGCGGTTGGTACGTTTCGCCTTGTTCAATTTATATGCATCCTGCCGTGCCGGAAGCCGGTTGAGTATTCCACCGATGGGACTTTCTTCGCAAGGTTACAATGGACATATCTTTTGGGATACTGAACTTTGGATGTATCCTCCGATGCTTTTGCTGCAACCCGATATGGCACGGTCGATGCTTGATTATCGTGTAGACCGAAAAGAGCCTGCACGCCGGAAAGCAATGGCATACGGATATAAGGGAGCAATGTATCCGTGGGAAAGCGACGATACGGGCGAAGAGGCGACACCGACATTTGCCCTGACCGGGGCATTCGAACATCATATCACAGCAGATGTGGGCATTGCTTGCTGGAATTATTATTGTGTGACCCGTGATTCTGTTTGGCTGAAGCGTGAAGGTTTTCCGTTGCTGAAGGAGATAGCAGAGTTTTGGGTAAGTCGTTCGGTATGTAATGCCGACGGTTCCTATTCGATTGTCGGGGTAACTGGAGCGGATGAATATGCCAATGGTGTAACCGATAATGCCTTTACCAACGCTTCCGCCTCGTTGGTATTAGACTATGCTTCCCGTGCCGGATGGGTATGTGGTGAGCAAGTACCTTCTGTATGGGGTAAAGTGAGCCGTGGTTTGCGTATCTTGCAGTTTGAAGATGGAGTTACGCGTGAACATGCCACGTATCAAGGTGAAACCATCAAACAGGCAGATGTCAACCTGCTGGCTTACCCGTTGGGAAAAATCACCGATGTCAGGCAGCAGCAAAAAGACCTTGCCTATTATGCTGAACGCATTGACCAGCGCGATGGTCCAATGATGTCGTATGCCGTTTTTTGTGTACAATATGCACGAATGGGCAATGCGGCAAAAGCCTATGAAATGTTCTGCCGTTGTTATCAGCCTAACTGGCGTCCTCCTTTCGGGGTACTGTCTGAAACACCTTCAAGCAACAACCCTTATTTCATGACTGGAGCAGGAGGCTTGCTTCAAGCCGTGCTGAATGGATTTTGTGGGCTTCAAGTAACCGAAGAAGGCATTATACAGTTGCCTTCGGTTTTGCCTTTGCACTGGAAAAAGGTTACGGTGACAGGAGTAGGAGTGGAAAAGAAAGTCTATGTACGGGAGCACTAAAAGGGTATTCATCTCTTTTCATAGGGAAATGCATTACTGTGCCTGACGGAATGCCCGGATGCGTTGCAATACGTTCTTGCGCAGGTCTTCGTTATAAAGGTTGAACTCTTGTACGTGCAGGTTTCCTTTAGGCAAAAGGGCTGCCACGCTGGGGATGAAATACTGCTCTTCATCGATGCCCGTCACGATAAGTGTATGAATCGTAGTGTCTTGCGCGACGGTAAATCCTTGGTAAGAGGTAGCTGGGGTAGCATCGCTGCGCCAGTTGACAGGATTGATGCACACCACATTGTCTCGGAACAAAGGCGATACGGCATCGGGACGGGTTACGCTATTGAATCCGATGAGCACGCCCGTATCTATGGAGTCTTGTGCAGGGCGCAAGGTAGAATAACCGGCAAGTTCTTCCGGTGTCACGGTATAGCCGATAGCGTAAGTGGCGATGAGCTTCCGGCTGATGTCGGGTGTCATTTCCCGTTTCAGGAGTTCGATAACCGCCTTGGCTCCTTGGCTGTGTCCCGCAAGGATGAACGGTTTCCCTTGGTTGTCGTGCTCCATATAATAATGGAAAGCGTCCGCCACGTCTTGATAAGCCAGCTTGAAACGCTCTTCGATGAGTGCCGTGTCCAAGGTGAGCCAGCTGTCCATCGAAATCTGGCGGTAATAAGGAGAGAAGAAGTTGCAGCTATCTGCCAATACGCTTTTAGCCAATTGGATGGAAGGGTCTGTCAAGGCACGTTGTTCCGTATTGAAGATGTCCATGTGGTGCCGGGTTTGCCCCAACGAGTCGGTATAGTCCCAAATGCAGGTCGGGACTACATAAAACAGGTCTACGTCTTTTCCCGTAGCGTCTTGCTTATTCTCGAACCAGCATCGGTTGTCCGAATAGTCTATTGTGTCGCTTGCGGGGGCGGATGAGTCTTTTTCGCAAGAAACCAGCGCAAGGAGCAGACAGGCGATGCCCGTCAGGTGAGATAATAGTTGTAAGCTTTTCTTGTAAGTTGTTTTCATGTTATTCATGTCCATAGGTTTGTTGCAGGTTCGCTTGTTCTTCCAATATTGTTTCGATATGGTCCAGTATCGCATAAAGCTCCACTTGGGTTTCGGCACGGAGCATGGCGATACGGGTTTCGCGGAAATTGGGAATACCTTTAAATAAAGGAGAAGCTGCCAGGTGACGGCGTACGTGGAGGATGCCCCGGCGCTCGTCGAGCAGGTTGATGCTGTCTTGTACCTCACGGCGTAATACGTCCAGCTTCCAGCGGAAAGAAAGTGGAGGAAGTTCTTCGCCCGTTTCCAGATAATGCTTCACTTCCTTGAATATCCACGGGCGTCCGAAACTGGCACGGCCTATCATAATGGCATCCACACCGTAGCGGTCGAAACATTCTTTTGCCCGTTGGGGAGTAGTGATGTCACCGTTCCCGATGATAGGAATGCGCATACGCGGATTATTTTTTACCTCACCTATCAGGGTCCAGTCGGCTTCGCCGGTGTACATCTGTGCACGGGTACGCCCGTGTATGGTCAATGCCTCGATGCCGCAATCCTGCAACTGTTCGGCAAGTTCTACGATGACTTTGTGGTTCTCGTCCCATCCCAGGCGGGTTTTTACCGTAACAGGAATCTGCACCGCATTCACTACGGCACGGGTTATCTCCAGCATTTTGGGGATATTCTGAAGCATGCCTGCCCCTGCCCCTTTACCAGCCACCCGCTTTACCGGGCAACCGAAGTTTAAGTCGAGGATGTCGGGGTGAGCCTGTTCAACGATGCGTGCCGCTTCTACCATTGTATCGGTATCCTTGCCATATATTTGGATGGCTACGGGGCGTTCGGCGGCACTGATGTTGAGTTTCGTCATCGTCTTGTCTACCGAACGTATCAAGGCATCGCTCGATACAAATTCGGTATATACCATATCGGCACCAAACTCTTTGCAGAGCAGGCGGAATGCGGGGTCGGTCACGTCTTCCATAGGAGCCAGCACTACGGGTCTCTCTCCTAAGTCGATGGTTCGTATCTTCATGGGGTAAAGTTTCATTAGGATGGTTTTCGTTTGCAAAAGTAGTAAAATAAAAAGAGATGCTCCGTATGAAGCATCTCTTTTTATTTGTCTGGCTGGCATTGAAGAGTATTTATGCCTTCCTTCCGTTTGCCAGATTATCTGTAAATATCCAGTTTCGGATGGTCGTTGTATAGATTCAGGTTTTGCAGCTCTTCCTGTTCAGTGATACGGAACAAGTAGTACTTGCTGTTCGGAACAAAATCTGTTCCGTCGGGAAGCTTCACGGTAGAGTGTCCTTGCAGGATAACGCAATATTTGCTTTGGTAAGCCTCGTCTTTATCATCGGCAAAGATGACATCTCCGGTTTCGGTTACGATAGGTGTCTTGTCGGTTACGCTTCCGTCTTCATGTTCGTTATAAGTACATTCTACGAAGTGTTGCCATGCCTTACGCTCTACCGGTTGCTGGTTGCGGATGATATCAGTCAGTGCAAATCCTTCCCCCCACAGTTCCTTGCGGCGTTCCAGCCAGATTTCTTTCAGGAGGTCATCACCTGTAGCTGTAATTTCAGCTGCGGTATAGCCCGGTTTCATACGTGCGTCGCGCAGTTCTTTCAACAGGCTTTGTGCCTCACTGGTTTTTCCCGGCAGGTGTGCTGCAGCTTCTGCCTTGATAAGGTACATTTCGGCTACACGCATCATCACAATGTCGGCAAGCATATTGTCGACATCGGCGAATTTGAACTTCGAACTCAGCATGGTCCATTCACCGTATCCGGCATTGGGCCCCCAAAAGAACATTCCTTTACGGTAATCATTATCATCAAACAGTTCTTTGAAATAAGGGTCTACATTCAGGCAAGAGTAACCGCTTCCTGGTGTCGTGCTATCTTTGAAATGAAAGTTATAGGCGGGAAGGTTGTCGTCAATAGTACATGAGTAACCCCACATCCATTCCTGATTTAAGGCATTGTTGAATCCGCTCTTGTATTCCGTTTCATTCATCAGGTAACGGTTTTTCAGGTTCATGGCCTCATCGGCATAATTGTAGGCTTCCTGCCATTCGCGGGCGTACAGGCTGGTACGTGCCAGCAAGCCTGCTACTACTGTATGGTCTATTTTATACTGGTCGGTCGCGTTACTTCCACGGTTATAATCCGTCGGAATCAAATCATATCCGGCTTTCAGGTCGGCAAGTGCCTGCGCATATACTTCCGATACGCTGGATGCGGGTTTTCCGGTTACTGCCATATCGTAACTGGTAGGCTCGGTGTAGATGGGTACACATACGGCATTAGGGTCTTTGTCGATGGCGAAAGAATAGTGGCTTGCCAACAGCATGTAAAGGAAACCACGTGTAGCGTAAGCCTGTCCCTTGATACGGTCTTTCTCTGTTTGTTCGCCTTCGATGTTATCAATGTTTGCCAATACGGCATTGCAGTTGTTGATGGGGTCGTATACCATGTCCCACATCACGTCATTGATTTCGCCGCGTCCATAGCCGTTTGTCAGGTTATAGCTGGATGAATATCCGTAACTGGTGGTACGCACTACGTCCGAACCGGCAAAGTCATCGTTCATCATGATGGCACCATAGCCGATGGAAGCATACGTTGAACCGCTATTGAAAATATAGTTCCATACGCCACGCATCACACGGTCGGCATTTTCTGTGTTTTTGTAAACGGCATCTGCATCGAGTGAAGTCGTGGGAGCCGTATCCAGGTCGCAGGCTGTAAAAGTGCAGGCAGCCAGTGCCCCAAAGCATATAGTCTTAAAATTCAGTTTCATAGTTTAAAAGTGTTTTTTAAAGTGTTACATTGATACCGAAAGAGAATGTCTTCATTGCCGGATAACGGTATGAAACCATACCATTAATAGGCTGTTCGGGGTCAAGTCCCTGCTGGTGGCAGAAAGTCAGCAGGTTTTCGCCCTGCAGGAAGATGCTTGCCTGCTTGATAGTGGCATAGTGCAGCCATTTCTCTGGCAGGTTATACGATAATGTAACGGTTTTCAGGCGCAAGAACGAACGGTTTACCAACCAGCGGCTGGAACTGCTGGTGAAGTAGCTGGTCTGGTCGTACGACAGACGCGGGATGTCAGTATAGCGGTTTTCAGGTGTCCACCGGTTGAGCATATCCTTGCTTAAGGTAGAACCGTTTCCTCCCGATACGCTGATCATGCTTTTGTAGTCGTTGTTATACAGCTTGCCGCCGATAGCGTATGAGAACAACATCGAGAGTGAAAGGTCTCTCCAGGTCAGGTCTGACTGGAAACCACCGCTTACTTTCGGCAACGAACTGCCCACCTTCACCTTGTCGTCCGAAGTCAGGCTGGAATAGTCTTCGGTGATTTTCCGGCTTCCGTCGGTATCGGTATAATACCATTGCGGATTACCGTTTTCCGGATTCACACCTGCCCATTCATACAACCAGAAGTCGTACAGCGAGCCACCTTTCACCCATTTCTTGGTGCTTTGCCACATCACGTCAGTAGGCAATTCAACGATTTCGTTCTTGTATGTCGTAGCGTTGACACTGAGTTTCCACGTCCAGTCTTTGGTCAGTACAGGCGTACCGTTAATGGTAAATTCCCAACCATAGTTTTTCAGTTTACCGATGTTGGCATCAATGCTGGAAAATCCTCCCGACGGAACGAGGTCGCGTGCGAAGAGCAGATCTTTAGATGCACGTTGGAAAAATTCGATGGTTCCGTTGAGGCGGTTGCTCCAGAAACCGAAGTCAAGTCCCACGTTCAGGTTCAGATTGGTTTCCCAACTCAGTTCCGGTGTTTCCAGACGTGAAGCGTGCAAGGTAGATTCGCCGAATGAACTGCCTATTTCATACAGTGCCTTATAGGCATAATAACCCACATTGTCGTTACCCTGTGCACCGTAGCTGGCACGGAGGGTCAGGTTGGTCAACCAGTCGTTTGCAGCCTCTTCAAGGAATTTTTCACGTGAAATCTTCCACGAACCGCCAAACGACCAGAATGTTCCCCAGCGGTGGTCGGGGTGGAAACGTGACGAGCCGTCGGTACGTACCGATGCCGATACGAAATACTTGCTTTGGTACGAATATTCCGCACTGCCGAAGAAGCTCAACAATTTGTATTGGTCGCTGTTGCCATAGAAAGAACTCAGTGTAGAAGCTACATCGGGTTCGTAGTAACCGTCGGTAATGACACCGGTACGGGAACCTCCAAAATTGGACGTGTTGTATTCGTAATATTCCTGACCAGCCATCAGGCGTACGTCGTGATTTTCGTTGAACGTATGGTTCCAGTTGATGACATTATTATAAGTAAGTCCCGTTGTACGCACGTTTTCCTTCTCCACTCCACCGGTCAATGGTTCTTTGCCGTAAGTGGGATTGTCGTAAAAATGTGCGAAGCGGCTGTTGTAGTCGATGTTGAGCGACATTTTGTAGCTCAATCCTTCAAGGGGAGTGATTTGCAGATAACCGCGTATCGAAGCCGCATCGCGCTTGTATTCTTTTTTGTCGTACAACATGGATTGCGCGAAGTTATAACCGTTGTACGAACCTTTGCGGTAGTTTCCGTAATCGTAAATACGGTTGCCATTTTCATCCAGCAAATATTCGCCGGTGGTCAAGTCACGTTCATACACAGGATAAAACGACGGAATACTGCGGGCGGCCAGTACGATGTTTCCGATAGCCGTATCGTCTTGTTTCGGATAATCCTGAACAGAGTGGGTAGCCGATACGTTCAGTCCTACCTGCAACCATTTGCGCAAGTCGGTCGTGATATTGGTACGGAGGTTATAACGCTTGAAGCCCGAACAGATGTAAGCACCTTGGTCGTTCAGGTAGCCCAGCGAGAAATAATACTTGGTACGTTCGCTACCACCCGAGATGCTGGCACTGATATCAGTATAATGGGCATCCTGGCTTAAAGCATCTTCCCAACTGTCATCCCACAGCGGAGTAGCACCTGCCACGATTTTGCCATCCGTGCCTACCGGTTGGGGATATTGTGTGCCGTAAGGGTTGATACCCAAGCCACCTGTTGCCGTAGTGGCAAGAATAGAAGAAGCTGTCTGTGCAGCCGATTCAGCACTTTGACCGTTGTCCATATAGCTGTTGCGGAGTGCCTCCCATTGCAGCATGAAGTAGTCGTTCGTACTCAACTGGTCGTAGTCGCGTACGGCGCGACTCGAAAAACCATACTTGGCTGAAAGCTGGATGGTAGGAGCCGAACCGTTTTGTCCTTGCTTGGTAGTAATCATAATCACACCGTTGGCAGCACGTGAACCATACAGTGAAGCGGCGGCGGCATCCTTCAGTACAGTCACCGAAGCAATGTCTTGCGAAGAGATAGACGACAAGGCACCGTCGTAAGGCACGCCGTCCACTACGTACAGCGGTGTGGTGGTGGCATTGGCAGAACCTACGCCGCGAATGTAGATGCTGGCATCTTCACCCGGTTGTCCGCTGGTAGAGAACGATTGCAGACCAGCTACGGTTCCTTGCAATGCTTTCGACACGCTGGATACCTGTGAGGCGGCAATGATTTTCTTGTCGATTACACTTGCCGAACCGGTGAAGGTAGATTTTTTTGCAGTACCGTAGGGCACGGCGATAACCACCTCATCGATGGCAATACTGGATTCGTGCATTTCTATGTTAATGGTTTTCTGCCCATTTATAGGAACTTCCTGAGTTTCGTAGCCGATAAATGAAAATACCAATGTGTTTTGTGGTTCGGTCTGTAGCGAATAGTCGCCATCCATGGAGGTGATTGTACCGTTAGTACTTCCTTTTACCGCTACTGTCACGCCGGGCAAACCTTCGCCTCCGGCAGTGACTTTTCCCGAAACAGTGATGCGTTGCGCATACGTCGCTATGCAGAACAAAAGCATGCATAGCAGAGTTAGTGACCTGCTCATAAGTGTTTAATTGGTTGTTATGTGTTTATAGTTTACAGTTGGTTTCTCTCTCTCTTGTGGAGAAACATTGTTTATGGTTTATTGAATAGTTTTGTCTGTTTCCCAAAAAACGGGCGCAAAAATAGTAAATTCTTTGAATAAATGACATAGAAAAGTGAAAATATGCGCACATCGGGTTTCGTTTTTGGGTATTTATTCTATCATTATGCATAAAAGATACACAATGATTGCTGGAAAATCGCTACCTTTGCAGCCTAAATCAGAAGAAATATGGATTATTCGATAAAAGACTTTGAGATTATGGCACCGGTAGGTTCGCGCGAATCACTGGCGGCGGCTATTCATGCCGGAGCAGATTCCATCTATTTCGGTATCGAGAGTTTGAACATGCGGGCACGGTCGGCAAGCACATTTACCATTGACGACTTGCGCGAGATAGCACGCACGTGCGACGAGCACGGGGTAAAGAGTTACCTCACGGTGAATACCATCATTTACGATGAAGACCTGGAGCTGATGCGCCGGATTATCGATGCGGCAAAACAGGCAGGCATCAGTGCGGTGATTGCCGCCGATGTGGCGGTAATGGCGTATTGCAACCAAATCGGGCAGGAAGTGCACCTTTCTACCCAACTGAACATCAGCAATGTGGAGGCACTGCGCTTTTATGCCCAGTTTGCCGACGTGGTGGTGCTGGCACGTGAACTGAACCTGAAACAGGTGCGCAAGATATACGATGCCATCCATGAGCAGCACATCACCGGCCCGATGGGGCAACCCGTGCGTATCGAGATGTTCTGCCACGGAGCGTTGTGCATGGCGGTATCGGGCAAGTGTTACCTCAGCCTGAACGAACTGAACGCTTCCGCCAACCGCGGTGCCTGTATGCAGGTGTGCCGCCGCGCCTATATTGTAAAAGACAAGGAAAGCGACATCGAACTGGAAGTGGATAACCAGTACATCATGTCGCCCAAAGACCTGAAGACCATCCGCTTTATGGACGAAATGATAGAAGCGGGCGTGCGGGTGTTCAAAATAGAGGGACGTGCCCGCGGACCCGAGTATGTGAAGACGGTGGTAGAGTGCTATAAGGAAGCCATCCGGTCGTACTTGGACGGCACGTTTACCGAAGCGAAGAAAGACGCATGGGACGAACGCTTGAAGACGGTATTCAACCGCGGCTTTTGGAACGGTTATTACTTGGGGCAACGCTTGGGAGAGTGGAGCCGCAATTACGGTTCGGGCGCTACCGAACGCAAGGTGTACGCCGGACGGGGCATCAAGTATTTCTCCAACATCGGCGTGGCTGAGTTTCTGATAGAAGCGTCCGAAATCAAGGTAGGCGACAAGCTGCTGATAACGGGTCCTACTACGGGCGCGATGTTTGTCACCCTCGACGAAGCCCGTGTCGACCTGAAACCGGTGGACGTAGTGCCCAAAGGCGTGCACGTGTCGTTCAAGGTGCCCGGACGCATCCGCCCCAGTGACAAACTGTACCGGATGGTCCCGACCGAGGAGTTGAAAAGAAAATAAGCAGGAAGCAAGCAGGAATTGGGAAGTCAATTAGCAGCATGGTCCTTTACATCCCAGTCCTCTTAAAATCCTAAGATACCAGGACTGCAGTCCTAATATATATAGGACTGCAGTCCTGACGCTGTAAGACAGTAGTCCTATACTACTGGGACTGGACATGCAGTTTATTCTCTTCTCTCTTTTGACTGATTGTCTTATGTTGCGCAGCTCGTTATGCACTAAAATCAGCTTATAGCCTTGCACTCCGGTCTACGATTTTAATCAGGTTATAGAGTTCTGCCACCTCGTTGGTAAAAACGGCAACCTGACGAAAGATTTGAACAAGAATGTTACAGGTATTCAATATAATTGTTTAAATTTGCCAAGCAAGGTCACGTTTAAGGACGGTAGTACCATCACTTATTTATATGCTGCTGACGGCACAAAGCTACGCACGGTGCATAAAATAGGAAGTACGACCACCACGACGGACTATTGCGGGAATGTGGTCTATGAAAACGGTACGCAGAAGCTATTGCTGACGGAAGAGGGTTATGTCACCTTGGCTGACAGTAAATACCATTACTACCTGAAAGACCACCAAGGTAATAACCGTGTGGTCATCAGTTCCACGGGAACAGTTGAGGAAACGAACCATTACTATCCTTTCGGCGGAGTATTTGCGAGTACGAATAATATCCAGCCTTATAAGTATAATGGTAAGGAGTTCGATAACAAGAACGGCTTGAACTGGTACGATTACGGTGCACGGTACTATGATGCAGCGTTGGGAAGGTTTGTAAGTATTGACCCGATGGCAGAGAAGTATTGTACTTTTACTCCTTATTCTTATTGTGTCAATAATCCTATTATGTATATAGACCCTGATGGCAGATTGGCAAATCTCATTTACGATCAAGAAGGAAACTTTTTAGGGACGGACAATAGAGGTTTGCAAGGAGACGCTATCATAATGGATTCGAAGTTCTTCCAACAAGGTATGGAACATGAACTTGCTGAAGGACTTGATTTAGGTCTTTCCAGCCTTGACGAAGGGACTCGTGGAATAGTTGAGGCAAGTGTTAGAAGTTTAGTGAACAGACCGGATTATGATGGCTTTGTGACGGTAAGCGAAGGCATTCAATGGGCTAAGAACCATCCGAATGCGTTGAATTATCCTACCCCTAATAATGCATTATATATCAATGCGGCTTTATTGGATTTTGGGGAACTTTCTGTTGACAAAATTGGCATTCCTAATATAGGGAAACCTGTACGAACTCAATTGTTTACTGTCCCAAATACATTAGAATCTATCTATAATGAAAGATTGAGGGCTACAGTATATGCTTTAGGAAGAGTAAATGTTACATTACAAAACCCTGTTTTGCGTACTATATCAGTAGTAAATGATGAAGCAACGTATTACGATTGGAATCAAGGAGATTCATTTGTCCGTAGATCTGCAATTTTTTTGGAACGGATGCGGACAGGATTAAATGACACTCATGGATTTAGGGCTTATTATTATGGCTATGGAGTTTTAAGAAAATAGAGTAGAAATATGAAAAAGTTTTTAGTGCTTGGTTTAGTTGTTTTGTGGATTGTTAGTTGTAAATGTCCTTTCCTTTGGATTGTGAATTTAGGGAATAATTTTGCATTGCTTCAATGGGATGATACAGATATTGTATATGACCGCAATGGAGACAAAGAATGTTTTTCAAGTTCGGAAAGTGTACAAGTTGTGCCATTTGAAGTTGTTGCCTATAATTTTAATGACCGTTGGATTATTGCTAAATCAGATTCAAAGGCGGGAGATAATCCCCAATACTGGATAATTGACAAGCAGTATAATTTTTCTCGTTTAGGTTATAGGGAAGAATTGCAACGTCAGACTACAGGTCCGCTTGATTCTATTAGTTTTTATAAGACAATAAAAACGTATGGCATTGATTTACAATTGAAATATTTAAGCAATAAGTAACAATTTGCTTGTTTCTAATAAAGACAGCCTTGATATTGTAATCAAATAATGATTCGATATTTAGGCTGTTTTTATTTTTTGTGTATCGTATCAATACTCCTACGACAAAAACGGCAACCTGACGAAAGATTTGAACAAGAACATTACAGGTATTCAATATAATTGTTTAAATTTGCCAAGCAAGGTCACGTTCGGAAACGGGAATACGATAACCTACACGTATGCTGCCGACGGCACAAAGCTTCGCACGGTGCATAAGGCAGGCAGTACGACCACCACAACGGACTATTGCGGGAATGTGGTCTATGAAAACGGCAGCCAGAAATACTTGTTGACAGAAGAAGGCTACGTCACCTTGGCTGACAGCAAGTACCATTATTATTTGAAAGACCATCAGGGCAACAACCGTGTGGTCATCAGTTCCACGGGAACGGTAGAGGAAACGAACCATTATTATCCTTTTGGTGGTGTATTCGCAGCAACGAATAATGTGCAGCCTTATAAGTATAACGGTAAGGAGTTCGATAGCAAGAACGGCTTGAACTGGTATGATTATGGTGCGCGTCATTATGATGCGGCGTTGGGAAGGTTTGTGACGGTTGATCCGTTAGCGGAGAAATATTATGACATTAGTCCGTATACTTATTGTGTCAATAATCCTGTTGTGTATATAGATCCTGATGGTAAAAAGGTGTATTATGCAACAGGGGTTTCAAATGAATTTAAAAATGATTTTAAACAAGCAGTGCAGTATTTAAATAAATATGGAATGGGCGGTTTGTTGGCAAAACTGCATGCATCTAATAAAATCTATTATATAAAAGAAGGCGAAACGTTAACTTCTAGTTCTTTTGATCCTAATACACAGACAATAACATGGAGTTCTCGGACAGGGGTGTTAACTAATAATGCTTTAGAGTTATCACCAACAACTGTATTGAATCATGAAATAGACCATGCTGTACAGTTTGATCAAAACCGCCAGCAACAGATAAAGGATGCTAGTATGCAAGATGAGAATTATGGTAATAAGGAGGAAAGAAGAGTAATAACAGGAAGTGAGCAAGAAACAGCGAAAAAATTGGGAGAAATTGGTAAAACAGAGGTTACTCGTACAGATCATGCAGGAACTCTTTATGAGACAGTAGGATCAACAACAACTGAATGGAAAGATCCAATTATCATAAAGCCCGAAGAGAAAGATAAGAAATAATAGAGTTTATGCAGAATAAGGAATAGTATATTTGATTGTCAGTACTATTGAATCTTATTCGATACGATGTTATAGTATTTATAATTTTTAAAGTGTTCGGATAATTACTATATCCGACACTTTTATAAATAAAAGTGCCGTATGGGAAAAATATTATGTGCATGTATGTTAATGATTTTTGTGAACATGAGTTCACGAACGGTTTTTGCGCAAAGCCATTATATGGAAATAGATAGTCTGCTTATTCATTATGTGGACTTCAATCTTATGACAATGATTGATATTGGTTGTGACAATTTTGAATCAGCTTTGGCTTATAAAACAGTTGTACTTCGTGATTCGAGTTGTATTGCAGAATTGGCAGATATTCTTTTGGAAGAAAAATGCAAAACGGAACAACCTATTGATGTTAGATGCAAGATTTATATGTTTACTCCACAAGGAATAAAGGTGATGTGTTTAGGGAAATATATTTTGTGTTATAATGGTAATTCTTATAAAATAAATACCCTATTCATTGATAAAGTGAAAGAACTTATTTTAAAAGGGGAAAAGGTCTTGAATGATACGATAATAACCCATACTCCTATTTTATTGATAAAGCAGGATGTTTTTTATAATTATGTTAGGCAAAGATGCTTACCTATTATGAAAAAAGAAAAGATAGATTCCTTAAAGATTATAGTTGATTTTTGTATTGATAGAAAAGGTCATACTGTAGATGTATCCATAAAAGGATGGAAAAATCAATTTGTTTCAAATTCATTACAAGATGAAATCACTCGTTTATTTCAAGAACATTTGAAATGGTCTGCGTCAGAAAATCGTTCTCACAAAGTTAGAAAAGTATTACCTTTAGTGCTAGTCTCTGATTAGTTGCTTATAGAAATTTTGTTCGTTTGAAAGAGACAAATGAGAATGCATCAACTGCTTACGGCTTGACTGACAATTGACTTGTATGTTAAATGTCAATCAAGTAATGAAAGTAGACAATGTCATTGGTACAGTAGCTCAACAACAACGGCTTCGAGTTCAAAGATGCCGTAAAGCAGGCGAACGAGTACACGTATGACAAAAACGGCAACCTGACGAAAGATTTGAACAAGAATATCACAGAGATTCAATATAATTGTTTAAATTTGCCAAGCAAGGTCACGTTCGGGAACGGGAATACGATAACTTATCTGTATGCAGCTGACGGCACAAAGCTGCGCACGGTGCATAAGACAGGAAGTACGACCACCACGACAGACTATTGCGGGAATGTGGTCTATGAAAACGGCACGCAGAAGCTGTTGTTGACGGAAGAAGGTTATGTCACCTTGGCTGACAGCAAGTACCATTATTACCTGAAGGACCATCAAGGCAACAACCGTGTGGTCATTAACCAAAGTGGAACGGTCGAGGAAACGAACCATTATTATCCTTTCGGTGGAGTATTCGCGGCAACGAATAATGTGCAGCCGTACAAGTATAACGGTAAGGAGTTTGACACGAAGAACGGCCTGAACTGGTACGATTACGGTGCACGGCATTATGATGCGGCACTGGGACGGTTTGTGACGGTTGACAAGTTTGCAGAGAAGTATCCGTTGTTGTCTCCTTATCAGTATGCAGCCAATAATCCGGTAGTGAATGTGGATGTGAATGGTGACAGTATTGTTGTTTTGAATTATACAAAAGGACAACATTTAGGAATGCTTATTCAAGACGAATCCCTGCAATGGCGTTATTATTCGTTCAATGGTGACAAGATTTATAATTCCACAGACGGAAGCATAGGAGGAGGACCGTTTGACGATAAAGGTGAAAAGGCTTGGGACACCCCTCAAGAGTTTATGGATGATGATTACAATCAGTCAACGACAGATGTAGAGTTAAGGAATGGTACTGTAAATGGTTATGGTTATGATGAAGGTTATTTAATACCTACAACTCCGAATCAAGATAGAATTATTTCCCGAACATATTTGAATGTAGTAGAACAGGGATATTCGTTAATAGGAAATCACTGTTCGATTGCTGTTCAAAAAGCATTAAATGCTGCTAACATAGAGACTCGCAATCCTGCTATTAAGATTGTAAATCGACAATTTGGAGAGATTAATAATATAAAAATCAATCCTTATTTGCCAAGTGCTGCATATAATGCAATAATACGTAATAATCCGACAGGATATGTGATAAAAAGACGATGAAGGTTTCATTAAATAGAATGTCAGATTTTGTCCTCCCTGTGTTTTGGGGAGGACAAGGTTTGATGTATGCTCGGCATGAGTATTAGCTAACGGGTGCAAGTCCCTAATGAGCCCTAATAGCGGGAATCATACAGCCCAAAGCAAGGGTGTCCATCGCGAGTTGGAATC
>NZ_NFJA01000045.1:0-30158 GCF_002159615.1 Bacteroides sp. An279 | reverse complement strand
TGCGATGATTTGGGATGAGTTTTTGAGGCATTTTCGCTTCTGTGATGAGGAAGATAGCGGGCTATCTGACGAAGAACAGAAGCGGAAAGGACCAAAAAATCGCCCAAAGTACACACGAAAACGAACACATCAAGCCAAGAAAAACTTTTTGGAGAAATTCAAAACAGCTTCTAAGATAAAGAGCTTTAATCAAAAACAGTTCTAAACAGGTGCTTTGAATATCAAGGAGAATCAACGTAAGTTTCTGATTCTCCTTGATATTTTTATGAATGTCCTTTAGCGAATCTGACCGAGTTGAAAACGCAGTAATACTGCGTTTGCCGATGAAGTTATATCCATAGGCGAATGCAGTATATATTCAACCGCAGATGCAGTATATATTCAATCGCAGATGCAGTATATATTCAACCGCGGATGCAGTATATATTCATTTTTCAGGGGTATATATTGGCTGTTGGCGGACATTCATTTTTTATTTAATCCTTCCCGATAATCCAGGCAAATAATCGGCAGGCAAACAGTCCGTCAGTTTCATCTGTTGAGAAAGCATGTACAGCTTCCACACACCCGTCTTTTATATTCCAATTTCGCTTATGCGTTAATGTTATGTAAATCTAAGCGGTTTACTTTTTAATATATCACAGTTTTTTATTATTTTTGTACGATTTTTTTTGAGACATGAAGATTAAGGAAGTTTTGAATGCCCTTGAGATGTTCGCGCCTCTGCCTTTGCAAGACGGTTTTGATAATGCCGGTTTGCAAATCGGATTGACAGACGCGGAGGTTACAGGGGCTTTGTTGTGTTTGGACGTGACTGAAGCTGTGGTGGACGAAGCAATAGCTTTGGGATATAATTTGATAGTATCACACCATCCGCTTATCTTTAAAGGATTCAAGTCGGTTACGGGTAAAGACTATGTGGAGCGATGCGTTATTAAGGCTATTAAGAACGATATTGTAATTTATTCGATGCATACCAATTTGGACAATGCTTTGTTGGGAGTAAATTATAAGATTGCAGAAAAAATAGGATTGAGGCAAGTGCGTGTATTAGAGCCTAGAGAAAACGCATTATTGAAGCTGGTGACATTCGTACCGATGAAACACGTCAACCAAGTACGTGATGCTCTGTTTGGAGCAGGTTGCGGTTGTATAGGCAACTATGATGCTTGTAGTTATAATATAGAAGGAATCGGGACATTCCGGGCTGGAAACGGTACACATCCTTATTGTGGTAAAATAGGTGAATTACATCACGAAGAAGAGATGCGGATAGAAACCATTCTTCCGGTGTATAAGCGGGATGTAGTAACCAAAGCTTTATTGGCAGCCCATCCTTATGAAGAACCGGCATTTGATTTTTATCCGGTGCAAAACAAATGGAACCAGGCAGGGGCAGGCATCATAGGTGTCTTGGAAGAACCGGAAACAGAAGGTGACTTCCTGCGTCGCGTCAAGCAGATTTTTGAAGCAGGCTGCGTGAAACATTCGCGGCTGACAGGAAGATTAATCCGAAATGTAGCTTTGTGTGGAGGAGCGGGAGCATTTCTGCTGCCACGTGCTATAGCCAGTCAGGCTGATGTGTTTATAACAGGCGAAGTGAAGTATCACGATTATTTTTATTATGAGAATAGTATTTTGATTGCAGAAATAGGCCATTACGAAAGCGAACAATACACTAAAGAATTGATTTGTTCTTTATTAGAGAAAAAATTCCCATCATTGGAACTTCGTATGACCCGAATCAATACAAATCCGATTAAATATTTATAAAGCATTATGGCGAAAGAAGTAAAAAAAGATCCTAGTGAACTGAGTGTGGAGGAAAAACTGAAAGCTTTGTACCAATTGCAGACCATGTTGTCTGAAATTGACAAAATCAAGACTTTAAGAGGTGAACTTCCGTTGGAAGTACAAGACTTGGAAGATGAAGTGACAGGCTTAAGCACCCGCATCGAAAAGATTAAAGGTGAAATAGAAGAATTGAAATCGAACGTTGCTACCAAGCGTATTGAAATTGAAACAGCCAAGGCTTCAATCGATAAATACAAAGCACAACAAGACAATGTGCGTAATAATCGTGAATATGATGTGCTGACAAAGGAAATCGAATTCCAAACCTTGGAAGTGGAATTGTGTGAAAAACGCATCAGAGAGTATACCTCTTCTATCGAATCAAAACAAGAGGAAATAGAAAAGAACACACATACCCTGGAAGAAAGAAAGAAAGACTTGGAGATGAAGAAAAATGAATTGGATGAAATCATTTCTGAGACTAAACAGGAAGAGGAAAAACTCCGCGACAAGGCAAAAGCGTTGGAAGCAACTATCGAACCGCGTTTGCTTCAGGCATTCAAGCGCATTCGTAAAAACTCTCGAAACGGATTGGGAATTACTTATGTGCAGCGTGATGCATGTGGGGGATGCTTTAATAAGATTCCGCCTCAAAAACAATTGGACATCCGTATGCGAAAGAAAATCATTGTGTGTGAATATTGTGGACGCATCATGATTGACCCGGAACTGGCAGGAGTAATGCCTGAAAGACACTTGGAAACAAAAGTGAAATGATTTTTACCTGCAAAATATATGGGTCGCCCCAGCGAGCAAAGACATCTTGAGCTTTGTCCGTTGGGGCGATTCTTTTCATTCATAGTTCCTCATACGCCGGTACGGTGGGCAAGAATGTATAAGAGTGCGTTGCATAATCAATGTGGCAACAATAATGGTGGATTCCATTGCTCACAATCAGATATTCTACTTTCAGCACCATATTATAACGCGTAATTTGGTCGAATACAGCTTGCGTGATTTCCACATTTGGGGCTTTATATTCTATAATCATCCGGGCGGTCAGATTGCGGTTATAAAGCACCGTATCGCACCGCCTTTTCATTCCGTTCAGATTCAATTTGATTTCATTAGCCAGCAATCCCCAAGGATAACCTTTGTGCTCCAGCAAATAATGAGTGAAATGCTGCCGCACCCATTCTTCGGGTGTAAGGGCAACATATTTCTTGCGTAACACATCGAATATGAATTTTTTCCCGTCTTTGTTAGCAATTTTAAACGGATAAGGAGGTAAGTTTAATTCCAACATTTTATATCTTTGTATGAATAGCGTGAATAATTTATCATACAAAGTTACAAAAAAGTATGGCAAAAGAAATAACTTACGAAGAAATAGCCCGCAACCTGAAAAATAAAAACTATGCTCCCGTTTATTTCCTGATGGGAGAAGAGGATTACTATATCGACCGCATATCCGAATACATCATGCAATACGTTTTGACAGAGTCGGAGAAAGAGTTTAACCAGACCGTAGTATATGGAACAGACACAGATATAGCTTCTGTTATTAACGCAGCAAGAAGGTATCCGATGATGTCGAAATACCAGGTGGTTGTAGTTCGCGAAGCACAAAACTTAAAGAACTTGGACGAGTTGACGTATTATCTGCAAAAGCCGATGCTTTCTACCATTCTGGTATTTTGCTATAAACACGGCGCATTAGATCGTAGAAAAAAGCTGACAGCAGAACTGGAAAAGGTAGGTGTGCTGTTCGAATCCCGGAAGCTGAAAGACACTCAACTTCCAGGGTTTATCGCATCTTATTTAAAACGCCGTCAAGTGGAAATTGAGCCAAAAGCCTCAGAAATGATGGCAGAATTTGTAGGGACGGATTTGAACCGAATGGCAGGCGAGTTGGAAAAATTAATTATCACGCTTCCCAAGGGACAACGGCGGATTACACCCGAGCAGATAGAACAGAATATCGGCATCAGTAAGGACTTTAATAATTTCGAATTGCGGAATGCATTAATCGTAAAAGACGTATTCAAAGCGAATCGAATAGTAAAATATTTTGAAGAAAATCCAAAACACAATCCGTTGCAGGTTACGCTGGCTGTATTGTTCAATTTCTTTGCCAACCTGATGTTGGCATACTATGCTCCCCAAAAAAATGAAGAGGGAGTGGCCGCTCAACTTAGCCTGCGATCCCCGTGGCAAGCACGCGATTACCTGGCTGCCATGAAACACTATTCGGGAGTAAAAGTAATGAAGATTATCGAATGCATCCGTCAATGCGATGTTCGTTCGAAAGGTGTGAACAACGCTTCGGTTTCCGACGGGGAATTGTTGCGTGAACTGATTTATCAAATTCTTCATTGATTGCAGTCCGGCTGAAGTCAATCAAGGCAAAGTCACAATACCACGGTTCAAGGGCAAACGTATCTGTAAAATTATGCAGATGTATCCTCGGTAACGGAGAGGGTTATCCGATCTTGAGAAGAGAATATCTTCAACATCGGGGCATTTGTGCAAAATTAATCCCTGCATCCAATTTCTAAAGAAACACATTTCCGGAAAGATGAAAAGTTGATTTGCTTCCGTGGCTTGTGTGATTTTGCCATTCTTTTTTCAACCAATATTGCCTACCAGACGAAGATATATTCATAAGCCACTCCAGATAGCTTTTACAAGCTATGAAGATAACTGAAATGGCTATGAATATATCTTTATTTTGCACATCATTATTCTGATGAATCTTAAAGAATAGATTCGGGCTTTTTTTACATTCAGACATATACATTTCTACATTTTGGCTCCGATAAACCTAAAATACATTTGTATTTGTAAATGCCATGAATCGATATGTATATTTGTTTAGGCTGTAGTACAAATGTAAATACATGGTCTTATGGTTATATTGTGTACTTTTATAAATGTACATGATAATTTATACAATGTATTTATACACAGGATAATAGGCTAAAACCCAACAATCTATGAAGAATTAATGAAATAATATTTTATATGGCATTAAATAACTGTTTACATTTCTATACTATCGAAGTGTAAACAATCAAAATTATAGTATAACAATCTATATCCTAGTAGTTTATATGAATTTGTTAAAGTTAAAAAGAACTTGAAATTGATGGTTTACAGATGTAAACATTAGATGTGATTACAAATGTAATTCATGGTTATGTAATTTTGTTATTTGTTTTTCCATATGTAAATTTGCAAATGAAAATAAAAAGCATTACATTTGTAATCATTAAGATTATATACACAAATAATTATAATGAAAGACCGTATTTTACAAATCATACAAAAGGAGTCGTTAACCAATGCCGAATTTGCTGAAAAAATAGGCATATCGACATCTTCTCTGTCGCACATATTGACAGAGCGGAATAAACCTAGCCTGGAAGTGGTCATGCGCATTCACAAGGCTTATCCTTCTATTAACTTGAATTGGTTGCTTTATGGTGAAGGTGAAATGAAAGTCGTTGAAGAAGGTACCACAGATAGAAATAGCCGTCTGTACAGCAATGAGAATCCAGAAAATGCAAGCGGATATCCGGTTCGTTTTGATTTTCGCAAGGAAAACGCGTCTTCCACTCCAGGAAATGGTATGCAAAACACTGTAAAAGAAGAAATTAAATATATAGAAAAACCTCATCCGAAAATAGTTGAAATACGTATTTTCTTTGATAATGGAACATATCAGGTATTCAGGCCAGAAAAATCTTGATTATCTGTGGAAGTGGATGGGCAAAAGCGATGGAGTTTTCTCTATAGATTGAGGTAAATTCGTTATCTTTGTACTGTGAAACGAATTTACCTCAATTTATTTTATGAAGAAATACATTCTTGATTTGACTGTTACAGAAAACATACGTTTGCATGCAAACTATGTATTACTCAAGTTGACCCAGGTTGAGCCCTTGCCTGAAATGCTTCCGGGGCAGTTCGCCGAAATACGGGTAGACGGTTCGAACACGACATTCCTGCGTCGTCCTATTTCTATTAATTACGTAGACCGCCAGAAAAATGAGGTCTGGTTCTTGATTCAGCTGGTTGGTGATGGTACACGTAAATTGGCTACCGTGAATCCTGGGGACACAGTTAATGTGGTCATGCCGTTAGGAAACGGTTTTACAGTCCCAGAAGACACTGCTACTAAGGTGTTGCTGATAGGTGGAGGTGTAGGCACGGCTCCTTTGCTTTATTTAGGCGAAACTTTGTTGAAGAAAGGCTTGAAACCTACATTCTTGTTGGGAGCACGCTCGAAGAATGACTTGTTGCAACTGGACTTGTTCGAGGCATTGGGCGATGTCCATACTACTACCGAAGACGGAAGTATGGGAGAGAAAGGGTATGTCACGATGCACAGTGTACTGAGAGACAATACGTTCGATCTAATCTGCACATGTGGTCCTAAACCAATGATGATGGCCGTGGCCAAATACGCCAATCAGCAGGGCATAGCGTGTGAAGTGTCGCTAGAGAACACGATGGCATGCGGTGTGGGGGCTTGCCTTTGCTGTGTGGAAAACACTCGGGATGGTCATGTGTGTGTATGTAAAGAAGGTCCTGTATTTAATATAAAGAAACTATTATGGCAGATTTAAGTGTAAACATAGGAAAACTGGCTTTATCGAATCCGGTGATGACTGCATCGGGAACATTCGGTTACGGACTTGAATTCCAAGACTTTGTGGATTTGGAGAAAATTGGAGGAATTATCGTGAAGGGGACGACACTTCATCACCGTGAAGGAAATCCTTATCCGCGTATGGCGGAAACACCGATGGGCATGCTGAATGCTGTGGGACTACAAAACAAAGGGGTGCATTATTTTGCAGAACATATCTACCCACAAATCAAAGACATCCGTACCAATATGATTGTGAACGTGTCTGGATCGCAAATAGAGGATTATGTGGAAACAGCAAGCATTATCGACGGCCTGGACTGCATCCCGGCTATTGAGCTGAACATCTCATGCCCGAATGTCAAGCAAGGTGGGATGGCTTTCGGAGTAACAGCTCATGGAGCCGCCGAGGTTGTATCTGCAGTGCGAAAAGCTTATCACAAGACATTGATCGTGAAACTGTCGCCCAATGTGACCGACATCACAGAAATAGCGCGTGCAGTGGAAACTGCCGGAGCAGACAGTGTATCACTCATCAACACGCTGCTGGGAATGGCAATAGATGCCGAAAAGCGTAAACCGGTCTTATCCACTATCACTGGAGGGATGAGTGGAGCAGCAGTGAAGCCTATCGCCTTGCGCATGGTATGGCAAGTAGCAAAAGCCGTGAAGATACCTGTCATTGGGTTAGGTGGAATTATGAATGCCCGCGATGCCGTGGAGTTCCTGCTTGCTGGAGCAACCGCCGTACAGATAGGTACGGCCAACTTCATTGATCCGGCTATAACCGTAAAAGTAGCGGAAGGTATCAACGACTATCTAGACCGCCATGGATTTGCTTCAGTTCGTGACATCATCGGCGTGTTGGAATATTAAAAATAATTTACATATGCGAATGGCATACTGAAAATGCAAATAAAATAATTGGCCACAGATTTTTTTACTTTTTTGTCAAGAGAGAGGAAAATATAAATCTGTGGCCTTTTTTCGTGAATATGTAGATTTGAAATAAATGTAAAGAAATATCTTACTTCAGCAAGTCCGGACGCAACCGTTTGGTACGCTCTAAAGATTGTTGAAACTCCCATTCACGTATCTTTGCTTCGTGCCCCGAAAGCAGAACATCGGGTACCTTCCATCCTTTGTATTCTGCGGGACGGGTATAGACTGGTGGAGCCAGTAAATTATCTTGAAATGAATCGGACAGTGCCGATTGCTCGTCGGATATCACACCAGGGATAACCCGTACGATGGCATCAGATATGACGGCTGCCGCCAGTTCGCCTCCAGTTAGTACGTAATCGCCGATACTGATTTCCTTCGTAATAAAATGTTCGCGGATGCGGTAATCGATGCCTTTGAAATGCCCGCACAAGATAATCAGGTTTTGAGTCATCGACAAGGTGTTCGCCATTTTCTGGTCGAACTGCTCGCCGTCAGGGCTTGTGAAAATCACTTCGTCATAATCGCGCTCGGCTTTCAGGGCCGAAATGCAACGGTCTATCGGCTCTATCTTCATCACCATTCCTGCACATCCGCCGAAAGGATAATCGTCTACTTTTCGGTAGCGGTCGAAGGTGTAGTCACGTAAATTATGGATATGAAATTCAGCGATGCCTTTCTTTTGTGCCCGGCTCATGATGGAGCAGTTGAAAAAGCCCTCAATCATTTCGGGCAAAACGGTAATAATGTCTATTCGCATGTTTCCTTGTTATTTTTTTTGCAAAAGTACGAAGTTTCCGTTGTTCCCGTACCGCACACTGGCACATTTTTGCTATTTTTGCAAGAAACATCCGAAATGAACATGACAGAAATAGAAAGAATCGACCAGTTGCGTGAAGAATTGCACCTTCACAACTATAAATATTATGTAGAGAATGCGCCCGTCATCTCCGATCAGGAGTTCGACCACCTGATGCGCGAACTGCAAGACCTCGAAGCCCGTCATCCGGAGCATTACGACCCCAATTCGCCCTCGGTGCGGGTGGGTAGCGACATCAATAAGAACTTTGTTCAGGTAGAGCACCGTTATCCGATGCTTTCGTTAGGGAACACCTATTCGCAAGCCGAAGTGACGGAGTTTTACGAGCGTATTGCCAAAGCACTGAACGAAGATTTTGAGATCTGCTGCGAACTGAAATACGACGGCACTTCCATTTCGTTGACTTATGAAGACGGCAAGCTGGTACGTGCCGTGACACGTGGAGACGGTGTGCGAGGCGATGACGTGACCGATAATGTGAAGACCATTCGGGCTATTCCGCTGGTGCTGCACGGCGACGGCTATCCCCGCCAATTCGAAATGCGCGGCGAAGTGCTGATGCCCTGGAAGGTGTTCGAGGAACTGAACCACGAACGCGAACTGCGTGAAGAGCCTTTGTTTGCCAATCCGAGAAATGCGGCTTCGGGCACGCTGAAGTTGCAGAACTCTGCCGAAGTAGCAGCCCGCAAGCTTGACTCTTACCTTTATTATATGTTGGGCGAAAACCTGCCTCACGACGGACACTATGAAAACCTGCAAGAGGCTGCCCGATGGGGCTTCAAGGTTTCGCACGTGACACGCAAGGTGAAGACCCTGCAGGAGATATTCGACTTCATCAATTATTGGGATGTAGAACGGAAGAATCTGCCCGTGGCTACCGACGGCATTGTGTTAAAGGTAAATTCTTTGCGCCAGCAACGCAATTTGGGCTATACAGCCAAATCGCCGCGTTGGGCTATCGCCTACAAGTTTCAGGCAGAACGTGCTTTGACCCGATTGCTGAAAGTCACTTATCAGGTAGGGCGCACGGGAGCCGTAACGCCTGTCGCTAATTTGGAACCCGTGCAATTGGCAGGAACGGTAGTCAAACGCGCTTCGTTGCACAACGCCGACATCATTGCCTCACTTGATTTGCATATTGGCGATAACGTCTATGTAGAAAAGGGAGGCGAAATCATTCCGAAAATAACAGGTGTAGACGTGGCATCCCGTCCCGAAGGAAGCGAGAAAGTAACCTTCATCACCCATTGTCCCGAATGTGGAAGCCCGTTGGTGCGTTACGAAGACGAGGCAGCCTATTACTGCACCAACGAAAGTTCCTGTCCGCCGCAGATAAAAGGGAAGATCGAGCATTTTATCAGCCGCCGTGCGATGAACATCGAAGGCTTGGGACCTGAAACCGTCGACCAATTCTACCAGGAAGGACTGATACACGATGTAGCAGACCTCTACACGCTGAAGGCAGAAGACCTCGTACGGCTAGAACGCATGGGCGAAAAGTCGGCAGAGAACATCATTCAAGGTATTGCCCGTTCGCGCGAAGTGACTTACGAAAGGGTGCTTTTTGCATTAGGCATCCGTTTTGTAGGTGAAACAGTTGCAAAGAAAGTGGCACGTGCTTTCCGTTCCATCGAGGCATTGGCTACAGCTACGCTTGACGACCTGATTCACGTAGACGAAATCGGCGAGAAGATAGCTGGCAGCATACTGCGTTATTTTGCCGACGAGAAAAACCGCAACCTTATCGAACGCCTGCGTACGGCTGGGCTGAAGCTGGAAGCCGATGAAGAAGACCTTGCAGGGCATACCGATAAGCTACAGGGAAAGTCGATTGTCATCAGCGGCGTATTCGCCCGTCATTCGCGCGATGAATATAAGGAGATGATAGAGAAGCACGGAGGGAAGAACGTGGGCAGTATCTCGAAAAAGACCAGTTTCATCCTTGCCGGCGAAAACATGGGTCCCAGCAAGCTGGAAAAAGCCCGTGCACTAAGCATACCTATCCTAAGTGAAGATGAGTTTCTGAATATGATAAACGGATAAAAATAAAATGAGCTCCGCAAACAGCCAATACCTCTGAAAAATGAATATATACTGCAACCGCGATTGAATATATACTGCATTCGCGATTGAATATATACTGCATTCGCGATTGAATATATCTGCATCCACTTACGGATATATACTTCATCGGCTGACGCAGTACTACTGCGTTTTTCACCTCAGTCGGATTGGCTAAGAGCCTGTTTAAATTTTCCAATAAAGTAATATTCTATCAGGTTCTTTTGCGTTTGTTTCCGGTCTGTTTTCCCGATTTTATTCGTCAGATAGCTCGCTATCCTCCTCATAAAATCAGAAAAACATCCTCGAAAACAATTCGCAAAATTAACCTGAGCAAAATTTAAACGACAGGCTCTAATTGCGGAATTCATTTAAAAAAAATCCGCAAATCAGTTTTGTTCTACTATAATTTTGTATATTTGCCTAAGCATGCGTATTTAATCCGTGTGCCAATCAACTTAAATCGTAAACCCATAAAACACAAAGTATGACAGATAATAGAGAAAAACTCTTTTCCGATTTTCCAGAAGTGACAACTCAAGAATGGATGGACAGAATCCAGACAGATCTGAAAGGAGCTGACTATGAAAAGAAATTGGTATGGAAAACCAATGAAGGTTTTAATGTAAGGCCTTTTTATCGTCGGGAAGATTTGAAAGAACTGAAAACAATTGATTCGCTTCCAGGTGAATTCCCTTATTTGAGAGGAAATAAAAAAAATGACAATGCCTGGTTTATTCGTCAAGATATCCATGTGGAAAATCCTTTAGAAGCCAATCAGCATGCTCTTGCCTTACTCAACAAGGGTGTTGATTCGCTAGGATTTCATATCAAGGCAAAAGACTTGAATGCTGAATACCTTCGCACGTTATTGGAAGGAATCTATTGTGACAGCATCGAATTGAACTTCACTACTTGCCAGCGTCACACCGTGCTGTTGGCGCAGTTACTAACCGATTATTTTAAAGAGAAAGGGTATGCCTCTGACAAACTTTACGGATCGCTCAATTTTGACCCTATCGGCAAGATGCTGCAAAAAGGTAAAGATGTAAGCCCGATTATCAGCCAGGCAGCTGAGCTGGTACGAATTCTTGCCGATTATCCCCATTTCCGCTGTGTAGTTGTCAATGCATGTCAACTTAACAATGCCGGCTCCTATATTTATCAAGAATTAGGCTATGCATTGGCATGGGGGAATGAATATCTTAGCAGGCTGGTAGAAAGCGGAATTCCAGCAGACCTTGCTGCAAGAAAAATCAAGTTCCATTTTGGCATAAGTTCTAACTATTTTATGGAAATCGCCAAATTCCGTGCTGCACGTATGCTTTGGGCGTCTATAGTGAAAGCTTACCAGCCGAAGGAAGATACGGCATGCCAAATGAATATACACGCAGAAACCTCTACATTCAACCTGACGTTGTTTGATTCGTATGTTAATCTGCTTCGCACACAGACGGAAACAATGAGTGCAGCCTTGGCAGGGGTGGATTCGATAACCGTCACTCCTTTTGACAGTGTTTATGAAACGCCGAGTGAATTTTCTGAACGTTTGGCACGCAACCAACAACTGTTGCTGAAAGAAGAGTCTCACTTCAATCGTATTGTAGACCCTGCTGGCGGTTCATATTACATTGAAAACCTTACTGTATCCATAGCCAAGCAGGCATGGAACCTGTTTCTGAAAACCGATGAAGAAGGTGGAATGGTAAAAGCTATTCTTGCAGAAAATGTACAGAATGCCGTAAACCAAAGTAACCAGGCACGCCACGAAGCTGTATCACGCCGGAAAGAAATTCTGCTGGGAACCAATCAGTATCCGAACTTTAATGAAATAGCTGGAAGTAAAGTCCCGTATGAACATGTGTGCGGATGTGATGGAAAGCATCATCATGAGGAGGAAAAATCGTTTGCAAGACTCAGTACCGAGCGTGCAGCAAGCCAATTCGAAGCACTCCGCCTGGAAACCGAACGTTCGGGAAAACGTCCGAAAGCGTTTATGCTTACCATTGGCAATCTGGCAATGCGTCAGGCACGCGCCCAGTTCTCTTGCAATTTCCTGGCATGTGCCGGATATGAAGTAATAGATAACCTGGGCTTTGATTCAGTGGAGGAAGGCATAGAAGCGGCTTTAAAGTCAAATGCAGATGTTGTAGTCCTTTGCTCCAGTGATGATGAATATGCTCAATATGCAGTGCCTGCCTATCAGGCTTTGAACGGTCGTGCAATGTTCATTGTTGCAGGTGCTCCTGCCTGCATGGAGGACTTAAAAGCAGCAGGTATTAAACATTTCATTCATGTCCGTTGCAATGTATTGGAAACCTTGCGTACATTCAATGCTGAATTATTATGATTGACTTATCGAACACAGAACCACGGAATAACCATAAACCATGAAACCGAATTTTAAAGACATTGACATATTTGCCGGCTTTCATCCTCAAGATGGAAAAGAATGGCAACGCTCCAATGGCATTACTGCTAGCTGGAAAACACCTGAGCAAATCCAAGTAAAACCTGTCTATACCCAGGAAGACCTGGAAGGTATGGAACACCTTAATTATGCAGCAGGGCTTCCACCATTTTTGCGTGGACCTTACTCGATGATGTATGCTTTCCGTCCTTGGACAATCCGTCAGTATGCTGGTTTTTCTACGGCAGAAGAATCGAACGCATTTTACCGTCGTAACTTGGCTTCAGGACAGAAAGGATTGTCGGTCGCGTTTGATCTTCCTACTCATCGTGGCTATGACCCGGACCATCCTCGTGTAGTAGGAGATGTGGGGAAAGCAGGTGTATCTATCTGTTCACTTGAAAATATGAAAGTCTTGTTTGATGGCATTCCCTTGAACAAGATGTCCGTTTCAATGACCATGAATGGTGCCGTATTGCCTATTATGGCATTTTATATCAATGCAGGATTAGAGCAGGGAGCGAAACTGGAGGAAATGGCTGGCACTATTCAGAATGACATATTGAAAGAATTCATGGTGCGTAATACGTATATCTACCCACCTGCATTTTCAATGAAAATCATTTCTGATATTTTTGAATACACCTCGCAGAAGATGCCCAAATTCAATTCAATTTCTATTTCAGGCTATCACATGCAGGAAGCTGGTGCTACAGCTGATATCGAGCTTGCCTATACTCTTGCCGATGGATTGGAATATCTTCGTGCCGGGATTGCGGCTGGGATTGACATTGATGCCTTTGCTCCTCGGCTTTCTTTCTTTTGGGCAATCGGCATGAACCATTTCATGGAGATAGCCAAGATGCGTGCGGCGCGTATGTTGTGGGCAAAAATAGTCAAGCAATTTAATCCGAAGAACCCCAAATCACTTACTTTGCGTACTCATTCCCAGACATCCGGATGGTCGCTTACCGAACAAGATCCTTTTAATAATGTTGGCCGTACTTGTATTGAAGCAATGGCAGCTGCATTAGGACATACACAATCTTTGCATACCAATGCTTTAGACGAAGCTATTGCGCTGCCTACCGATTTTTCGGCACGTATCGCACGTAACACTCAAATTTATATACAGGAAGAAACACAGATTTGCCGTGAGATAGATCCGTGGGCTGGGTCTTATTACGTAGAATCATTGACTCATGAACTTGCCCATCGTGCATGGGAACATATTCAAGAGATTGAAAAATTGGGTGGAATGGCAAAAGCTATCGAGACAGGAATTCCGAAAATGCGTATTGAAGAAGCAGCAGCACGTACTCAGGCACGTATTGATTCGGGCGAACAGACTATTGTTGGTACTAACAAGTATCGTTTGGAAAAAGAAGATCCGATTGATATCCTGGAAGTAGATAATACAGCTGTACGTCAAGAACAAATAGAGAATCTGCGACGTCTGCGTGAAGGAAGAAATCAAGAAGAGGTAGATAATGCCTTGAATGCAATTACAGAATGTGTACGCACCGGTAAGGGGAATTTACTTGAACTTGCAGTGGCGGCAGCCAAAGTACGTGCAACATTGGGTGAGATTTCGTACGCATGCGAAAAGGTGGTAGGAAGATATAAAGCAGTAATTAAAACAATTTCAGGCGTGTATTCATCAGAAAGTAAAAAAGATGCAGACTTTACACGGGCGTGTGAGTTAACCGAAGAGTTTGCCAAAAAAGAGGGAAGGCGTCCGCGGGTAATGATTGCTAAAATGGGACAAGACGGACACGACCGAGGGGCTAAAGTTGTAGCCACAGGATTTGCTGATTGTGGCTTCGATGTAGATATGGGTCCTTTGTTTCAAACTCCGGCAGAAGCAGCTCGTGAAGCTGTAGAGAACGATGTGCATGCTGTAGGAGTATCATCACTGGCTGCAGGACATAAGACACTTATTCCACAAATTATCGCAGAGCTGAAAAATTTAGGCCGTGAAGACATACTTGTATTTGCCGGTGGTGTTATTCCTCCGCAAGACTACGATTTTCTTTATCGGGCTGGTGTAATGGCTATATTTGGTCCTGGAACTTCGGTTGCGAAGTCGGCATGTCAAGTTATGGAATTCTTGCTTGGCGAGGATTAATTGTGTGAATTTATAGAAGGTCTCAGGGAAATATAAAAGCCTGTTTCAGGATTATCCGAATGTCCTTAAAAATAAAAGATGGCATATGAAGATGAACTACCTATTTAATCATCTTATATGCCATCTTTATTGTGCAAATTGCTGAATCTTAGTAAACTTCCCGTACTGTCATGACTTCTGGATAAGACCTGATTGGTTGACTTTTGCCAGTAGATTATCTACTTGTTTCCGCCAATCAGACAGATTTGATACGCATAAAGTGTTCATACCTGCTTTTTTACCTGATTCTATATTCGTTATACTATCATCAATGAATAGTGTTTCTTCAGGCTGCATCCGTGCGTCTTCCAACATTTTTTTGAAAATATCCATTCCAGGTTTCATGCATCTCATCTCGAACGAGAGGTAGAGCTTGTCGAAATACGTGTCAATGCTTTTACCCGAAGGAGTGAACTGGGGCGTGCGTGCCCAATAATCCATCAGGTAGGGATTGGTGTTACTAAGTAGGAAGGTACGATACCCCTGCTTGCGCAATTCGGTGATGTAGTCCAGTTTGCGCAAGTCCATGCCACTCACGAAACTCATCCAGGCCTGACGTACTTCTTCGCGCTTCAGTGTGCGTCCGCACAATTGCCCCAGTTTCTCACGATAGTCTTCTTCGCGCAGTTTCCCTTCTTCCAATTCTTGAAATATTCCGGTCTGGTGATACTTGTCAAGAATGTGGCCGGCATCGGTCAGACCAAGATGTACAAAAGCCTTGACCGCTTGTTCGCGGTCGAGGTCGACTATCACGCCACCGAAATCAAATACAACATTCTTTATCATACTTGTTATTTGTTTCTAGGGTTATTTTTTAGCCATTTGTCCAACCAGCGAAAGAAAATGCGTTGCCATAATACACCATTCTGAGGTTTCAGCACCCAGTGGTTCTCATCGGGAAAAATGAGTAGTTCAGCGGGCACTCCTCTGAGTTTGGCAGCATTGAAAGCTGCCATTCCCTGTGAAGCGAGGATGCGGTAATCCTTTTCACCATGGATACAAAGGATAGGTGTATCCCATTTATCGACGAAGAGGTGTGGCGAGTTGGCATAGCTGCGCTGTACGGCAGGGTTCTGCTTATCCCAATATGGACCGCCTAAGTCCCAGTTGGTAAACCACAGTTCTTCGGTTTCTAAGTATTGTTGTTCCATGTTGAAGAATCCATCGTGGGCGATAAAAGCCTTGAAACGTTTGTTGTGGTGTCCGGCGAGCCAGTATACCGAGTATCCTCCAAAGCTGGCTCCCACGCAACCTAGGCGTTCCTTGTCAACGTAGGGTTCCTGGGCAATATCGTCTATTGCGCTCAAGTAATCATCCATGCAATGTCCGCCATAGTTAGTACTGATTTCCTCCAACCATTCCATGCCGAATCCAGGCAATCCGCGACGGTTGGGAGCGATGACTATGTAACCATTGGCAGCCATGATTTGCAGGTTCCAGCGATAGCTCCAGAACTGACTGACGGGGCTTTGCGGTCCTCCTTCACAGAAGAGTAGGGTGGGGTATTTCTTGCTCGGGTCAAAGTCTGTGGGATAAACTACCCACGAGAGCATGTCCTTGCCGTCTACGGTTTTGGTCCAACGGGGTTCTACCTTTCCTTTCTTCAATTGGCCGAAGATATGGTCGTTTTCCGTCGTGATGCGAGTCACCTTGTGTTTTTCTTTCAGGTCGACAGTAAAAAGCTCGTCAGCTTCGCTCAGCGAATGGCGCATGGTAAGCAGTTGCTTATCATTCAACATGCTGACCGATGTATAATCGTACATTCCTTCAGTGAGTTGTTTCACCTCTCCCTTCAGGTTGGTACTATGAATCATGCTGGTAGCGTGCCATACGCCTGTAAAGTATAAGGTCTCACTGTCTGGAGCCCAGCAGTAGCTATCCACGCCTGATTGGAATGTTTCCGTCACGTAGATTTTCTCTCCACTGTCCAGATTCATTACGCACAGGCGGTTACGATCGCTTTCGTAGCCATCTCGTTCCATACTTTGCCAGGCAATGTGCTTACCGTCTGGCGAAAATTGTGGGTTGGTATCATAGCCCAAGTTCTTATCGATGGCATCTTCTTTGCAGAGGTTGCGAGTCTGTTTGGTATTAATGTCGTAAAGGTAGATGTCCGAGTCGGTCGATACGGCATACTCTTTACCGTTTTTTTTGCGGCAAGTATAGGCTATTTGCTTGCCATCGTTACTCCATGCCAGTTGTTCGATGCCTCCGAAAGGCTTCATCGGTGATTCATAAGGCTCTCCAGCTAAGATATCGGTAGCATCGCCCACTTGGTTGCCGTCAAAAGATGCAATGAAAGGGTGTGGGATTGTTTCCACCCATTCGTCCCAGTGCTTGTACATTAAGTCATCTATCACCCGTCCGCTCGCCTTGTCAAGGTCAGGATATAGGTCGGAGGTGCGTTCGCCGTATTTTACTTGAGCAATAAAAAGTACCTTGTTTTCGTCGGGTGAGAACTGGAAGCCTTCAATATCGCTTGGGTGTGCCGAGAGTTGCTTGCGTCCGCTGCCATCAGGATTCATTTCCCAAAGCTGGCTGCTTCCACTTTCCGATGTGAGGAAAGCGATTTTGGTACCGTTTTTTATCCAGGTAGGGGAATTTTCACTAGTTGCAGAGGTGGTGAGCATAGTGTTTCCCGTACCGTCAGCGTTCATCACATAGATGACCGTGTGACTAGCGTTTTCCTTTACGCTGTAATATGATACGGTGTAGACAATCCGTTTTCCATCGGGCGACACATTGGTGCTACCGATACGACCCATTGCCCAAAGGGCTTCGGGGGTTAACCGGCCGTCTTTGATGGTTATCTCCTGTTTGCCGATAAAAGGTTTATCTGTTTGTACGCCGGCGTACGTCTGTCCACTTGCAGCAAGCATCACGGCGGCAGTCATAGTCATTAAACTTGTTTTCATTTATTTTTAATGTTAAATTTAGGTTGTTCAATTATTTCACCATAGAAAGACAGGGAAGCATAGTCTGTTTTCAATAGCTCTTCTGTATTTGGTAGTGAATGTGCAGTTCACTTTCCGGTAAAATAGGCCGGATAGTTGTCGAACAAGCAGTTCAACTGGTTGCCTCCCATCTGGATGTTATCCATGTACGAATAACCGTTCCGGTAGTCAATTCGGATGCTGGTGTATGAAACATTCCACCAGTCCCATCCGAAATGCATCGTTGACTCGTTTCGGTTCCCATACCGGTCTTCTTGATAGAGGTAGTCCGTACCTGTATTATCGGGGTAGAAGCGAAGTTCCTGATAATAATACGTGTCATACTCATCGTACCATTCTTCCACCCATGTCCTGCTGCATAGATAATCGGTACATTCGCGGTAACTGTTCGTGCCATTTCCAAATTCGATTCCTATTCCTGCGTATTCACATGAAGCTAATGTGAGCACCATTGCCGTCAGGAAAAATATGCGGTAAAGTTTGTGTGTCTGGGTTTTCATGTCATCCTCCTTTTCTTGTTGTTGGTTTCTATGTGCAAAGATAAACTTGACACTCGGTACTTCCAACTTATTTTTCCTAAATCGGACAAGGGAGATTCCTATTCATGATAGGGATTTCCCTCTTTCCAATAAGCTTTTCGTGTTTAACTTAGACAAATGCTTGTTTGCTTTTGGCACTGACAAGCTCTATGTCTAATCGGATTATTTCCGTACGATGGAACGACTTTTGGGCATATTCGATGCCTTGCATCTTATTATCTGGACAATACTTGCTAAGTAAGAGCGAGAGCGCCGACATGCGTTCCGCCTCATGTAAGCTGCGGTGAGCAGTACATTGCACAATCACGCTTTCATAGGCAGTAGTGAACTGCGCTGGCTTTACTTGCGTACGTCCTATTACGCAGAAGGACACTTGTGGGCAGGCATCAATACACAATAGCTTGTGTCCAGTAGGGGCGCAATGGATATAGATGGAATTGCCGCGGTCCCACACGTAACTAAGGGGGATTCCGTACGCACCGTTCCCGTCCTCGCTGCGCATAGACAGCACGCCATATTCGCCTTCCCGCAAGATTTCAAAGGCGCGTTCTTGTTCCAGTGTCCGGTCTTGCCGACGGATGGTTGAATTGTCAAATCTCATAAGACTAGTTTTTATTTGAAGTCAGAAGCAGAAGGAATTGGTCACTCCTTTAACTTTTTTAATATCCTTAATTTTTTTCGTTAACTATTGGCTATCTCATAAATTTCCCGTGTTGCCTGGCGGTCTAAGGGAACGTAGTTACCTACTCGTTCACCCTTATTGGCATGCAGATGTTTTACCAGTTTGTCAATGTCTGGGTGTTCGATGCCAAGTTCCCGGAACGTTGTAGGCATGCCGATTTCACATAAGAAGGCTTTCAGGCGTGTGATACCTTCTTGTGCCACTGCTTTTTGGTCTTCACTAACCGGCACATCCCATACGCGTTCAGCATATTGCGCTACTTTGCCAACATTATGGTTAATCATGTAAGTGAGCCATGCAGGGAAAATTACGGCAAGACCCGCTCCGTGAGTCACATCGTAGAGAGCACTTACTTCGTGTTCCATGAAGTGAGAGGCCCAGTCTTCTTCACAGCCTGTACCACAAATGCCATTATGGGCTATGGTACCTGCCCACATGATGTTGGCACGGGCTTCGTAATTATACGGGTCGGCTATTATTTTCCGTGCTTCCTCGATAATGGCTTTCAAGATGCCTTCGCACAGGCGGTCGGTTACTTCCGTACCAGGAGTATTTGTAAAATAACGCTCCATGATATGCGCCATCATGTCGGTGATGCCACTTGCTGTCTGCCAAGCAGGTAGGGTATAAGTTAATTCTGGATTCATTATGGCAAATTGTGGACGTAACACTTCAGGAGTGCGTAAGCTTAGTTTCTTTAGTCCGTCCACTTTCGTGATGACCGAATTGCCTGACCCTTCGCTACCTGCCGCAGGGATGGTGAGCACCACACCCACAGGCAGCGCTATGTGGGGCACACTCTTACCGGTGAAGAAATCCCAAAAATCACCTTCATAAGGGATGCCGGCAGCAATCGCTTTAGCCGTGTCAATAACAGAACCTCCGCCTATAGGTAAGAGAAAATCTACTTGGTTACGTCTTCCTAGCTCAATGCCTTCGTACACTTTCAAATCAGTAGGATTAGGTTGCACATCTGCTAGTTCGGTGTAGACAATGCCTATTTCTTCTAACGATTTTTTTACGCGATTCAATAAACCATTTTTTCGGACAGAACTTTTTCCATATACTATCAATACATTTGTCCCGTGAAATTTTTTCACTAACGTTCCCGTCTGTAGTTCAGTATCTTTACCGAAAACAAACTCTGTGGGACTGTAAAACATAAAATTATTCATACTTTTAATTTGGTTAAATTGATTTTAGTAGATTACAAAATCAAATTTGATTCGGTTTATTTCTTTTGTCTTTCCATGTTTAGGAACAATGAGTTCTGCAGACAAAGGTAGATAATATTCTCGATAAATCGCATACTTTTACTGACTATTATAAAATTGGATGAACGTTCAATGTTAGTATAATCGCGATTATGTTTAATTCATAATAATATTCCCACCACTTTCAATCATTTGTTTTTATCGAATTGATAAACATAAAAAGAATGTTAATAGGTATTCTAATTTTTTCAATTCCCAAATTCTTTCAGATTTGCTGCTTTACTTTGCAATAGAAAAATTAAACGGAATGAAATTATTAACCATTAAAAATGTAAGCCTTATGAAAAAGTGGATGTTTTTATTAGTATGTATGTTTTCGATGCAAGTAGCTATGGCAGACAATGATAAGCCTATTACTTTTGAACAGCTGCCGGCGGCTGCACAAACTTTTATTAAGCAACATTTTGCTGATGCGAAAGTTGCTTTTGTCAAAATGGAAAAAGAATTTCTTGATTCGTCCTACGATGTTATATTCATCAATGGTGATAAGGTTGAATTCGATAAAAAAGGTAATTGGAAAGATGTGAGTTGCCGGCGGATGACGGTTCCACAAGCCATAGTGCCAACCAAAGTACAAGAATTCGTAAAAAGCAATTATCCCGATGCCAATGTAATAAAGATTGAGAAAGACCGTTATGAATACGAAGTAAGACTCTCCAATTTTTGGGAATTGACTTTTGACCTTAATGGAAATCTCATCGATATGGATAATGATAATGACTAAGTAACCTAACAATGAACAATTGACAATTAGCTGGTAGCACCATAATTGTCAATTGTTCATTTATTAATTCTATTTTTTGCTCCTCTCCTATTGAATTTATTATTGGCTTTTAGTGGTTTAAGCCATAAATAGGATGAATAATTGTGCAGTTAAAATTCGCAAGAACATAACTAATGGATATACTGTAGAGTAACCTACCGCTGGTGCGTCATTACCTGACACTTGATTAGAATATGCCAGCGCTGGTGGATCAGTTGTACTACCAGCGATCAAACCTATCAGGGTATAATAATTGATTTTATAGTATAACCGTGCTATTAAGCCGATAATCATTAAAGGAAGTAATGTAATAAGAAAACCGACTCCTACATATAGCAAACCATCACCTTCGACAACAGTTTGCACGAAGTTTTCACCAGCCTTGACGCCCACACTTGCCAAGAACAAAACCAATCCGACTTCACGCAGCATCAGATTTGCACTCATTGTAGTATAAGTCACTAAATGAACTTTATATCCGAAACGTCCAATCAGAATAGAAATGATTAATGGACCACCTGCTAAGCCTAGCTTTACAGGTGTAGGGATACCTGGAATAGCAAATGGCAGGCTGCCAAAAATAATACCACAAAGAATCCCCACAAAAATAGTCACAATATTGGGGTGGTCCAAACGTTTCAACTGGTTACCTAACATTCCAGCCACACGTTCAATGGCATCTTGCGGTCCTACTACCATTACACGGTCACCGACCTGCAATGTTAAACTTCGGGCTGCAAAAAGATCCATACCCGAACGATTGACACGAGTCACATTCACACCATACATGCTACTGAAATGCAGTTCACCCACAGTTTTCCCGTTAATAGAAGGTTGTGTCACCAAAATACGGCGCGATACCATCGGTTTGTTTTCTGTATTCTGATGTTCCCAGTCCACTTCAATTTTTGAACCGATAAAGGCCTCTATTGCCTCTGCGTCATCTTCGGCACATACGATGTTCATTTCATCACCTGTGTGTAGCACTGTTTTAGAATTAGGAATATTTACCTCTCCGTTTTGGAGGATACGCGAACACACTAAATTACGTGCCAAGAAATTTTGCAACTGCAAAATAGTCTTGCCATTTAAAGCCGGATTTTCCACCCTTAGCTGGATTCGATAAGGTTTCAGATGTGGGTTGGCTTCTTCGGCTTGTTGGATAGCTTCCGATTCCTTTTCAAGATCTACCCTGCATATATAGCGGATAAGAATCATTGAAAGAATAATGCCGATTACTCCCAACGGATAAGCACATGCATATCCCATGGCAATTTCCGGACCTTCATAGTGTAACTGTTGCAACGCTTCATTGGCAGCTCCTAGCCCCGGTGTATTCGTTACTGCACCACAAAGGATACCCACAATCATCGGAACTTCAATGCGTCCTTGCAAGGCATAATAAATAATAAGGGCAACAATGATATTAAATGCAACAATTCCAGTAGCAAGTAGGTTCAGTCTAATTCCTCCCTCCTTAAATGAGGAGAAAAATGAAGGACCAACCTGCAGACCAATGCAGAAGACAAACAATATTAACCCAAAGTCTTGTAGGAAAGAAAGAATGGCAGGATTCCCCGTAAAGCCGAAATGCCCTGCTAAGATTCCAACGAACAAGACAAAAGTAACTCCCAGCGAGATGCCGAAAATTTTAATTTTCCCTAAGAGTACTCCGCCTGAAATTACAAAGGCATAAAGCGCAACAATGTGCGCTATGGAGTTGGGATTCGTCAATAAATCTTGTAGCCAATTCATAATATTATCTCTTTAAGTTGCGCAAATGTAACCAAATCAAATAATATGTCAAAGCTTTTGCTCTAAAAAAAGAAATAAAATTAGAGAATGTATAGCAATATAGCATTGTAAATACATTTCTAATGCACAGAAATTGTTTGTCTGTGATTCACTGATGTTCCTCTGTAAATTCTGTTTTCAATAAAATGAAAAAGCTCCGATTCTTAATAGAACAGAGCTTTTTTATTTTATTGAAAAACAATTCTTAGAAGCTGTTTTGAATTTATCGTGCGATGATTTGGGATGAGTTTTTGAGGCATTTTCGCTTCTGTGATGAGGAAGATAGCGGGCTATCTGACGAAGAACAGGAGCGGAAAGGACCAAAAAATTGCCCAAAGCACACACGAAAACGGATACATCAAGCCAAGAAAAACTTTTTGGAGAAATTCAAAACAGCTTCTTAATGTTTTTTATTCATTCGTCCTTCACGTTCCTTCTGCAGGCGTTCCTGCTCTTTCTGCAAGGCTTCCAGCTTCGCCATCAGTCCGCTCTGCTTGCGTTCAGAAGGCGCTTTCTTATTGGCTTCCAGTTGTGCCAGCAACTTCTTTTCATCGGTCATACGCCGCATGATCCACATCGTAAGAATACCTATTAACCCAGAGATAAAGTAATAATAACTCAACCCCGAAGCATATTCATTGAAAATAAAAAAGAACATTACCGGCATGATATACATCATCCATTTCATAGCTGCCATCTGTGGGTTGGCACCTGTGTCTTGCTGTTTCATCATGATAATCTGGTTGATTACCGTAGTGGCACTGAAAAGCAGGCAGAACAGGCTGAGATGATTTCCCAGCAACGGGATACTGGTGCTCCAGTGAATCAAATCATCATACGATGAAAGATCGCTGGCCCACAGAAAACTCTGCTGACGCAACTCGATAGCATTGGGTACGAAAAAGAATAGCGCCATGAACACTGGTGTCTGTATCAGCATCGGCAAGCACCCTCCCATCGGACTTACGCCGTACTGGCTGTAAAGCGACATGGTTTCCTGTTGTTTCTTGAGCGCATCTTCCTGCTTGGGATATTTCTCGTTGATTTTATCTACATAAGGTTTCAGGGCACGCATCTTAGCCGAAGATATAAACGATTTCCACGTAGTGGGCAGTACCAATATCTTCACGATGATAGTCATCAGCAGGATAACGACACCCATGCTCAGTCCCAGTCCCGACAACCAGTCGAAGAGGTTGATGGTGAACCAGCGGTTAATGAGCCGTATAATGGGCCAACCCAAGTAAACCAGGTCTTCCAGTTCCTGATCTTTATCTTTGAAGCTCAGGTCATTGCTGGCCAGCAATGTCTTGAAATGGTTGGGGCCAAAGTAGAACTGGAAGTGGCTGGGCTGTGTACCGGTAGGATCGAAAGCTGTTTGCATGCCGGCATGATAATTTTTCATATAGCCGCTACTTTTTTCTTCCATCTTCGAGTCAAGAGTAGCATTTTCGAAGTTCTTCTCAGCCATAAACACACACGAGAAGTATTGGTTCTTAAACGCTACCCAATCAAGCGGTTCGGTTATACTTGCCTGCTCATCCTTGGTCTCGCTTAAGTAGTCGAAGCTATCCCCCACCGGCTTGTAGGTTAGCGAGGTATATCGCTGCTCGAAGTTGTATCCTTTCTCCATCTGGCGTGCACGTTGCTTCCAGTCGATAGTCATAGTCTTTACCGCAGGCGAAAAAAAGTTCTGCAAACCGCTGGCCTGCACGGTAAAGTCGAGCATGTACGAGTCTGGCAACAGGCGGTACTTGAAGTCCAAATGTCCACCATTCGCCGCGTTCAAGCGCATTGTTACGGTGCTATCGGTTACATCCGTGGTTTCAAAATACAGATTGCTGCTCAATATGTTCTCGTTCTTTCCTTCGAAACCGATGTTGAGCGAGGCATCATCGCCATCGAACAATACCAGCGGTTGCTTTTGCTGGTCATTGTATTCTTTCAGCATCGCCTTGCTTACTCGTCCTCCCTTGTTGGAAAGCGTGATTTGCACGACGTTGTTTTCGAGGGTAGTGAACTGTTCGGTGCCTTGGGTATGGGCGAAGAATTGCGAAGTGGAGTCTGCCTGAAGCACTTGTGCAGCTTCAGCCTGCTTGGCTTTCAGCATCTGTTCTTCCTGCTGTTGCACCACAGTCTCGATGGAGTCCTGGTAGTGCTGTGCACGCTCCATCTCTTCCTGGCTAGGGCGGCTGTAGATGCTGAATCCGATGACAACTGCGCCAATCAGGATGGCTCCCACTAACGTGTTTTTATCCATTTGCTTTTAAATTTATGAGTTATTCTTTTCTGTTTCCACAAGAGGGCACAGGATATACCAGAAGATTTTTTTAGTTAAATACTCTGCATATCCCTGTGTTCTCTGTGCGAATCTTTTTACTTGCTGATTGCCGCTTTGACGAATGACAAGAACAGCGGGTGCGGCTTGAGCACGGTGCTGCTGTATTCGGGGTGGAACTGGGTACCAATGAACCAGCGCAAGGTAGGAATTTCGATGATTTCCACCAAATCTGATTCTGGATTAATGCCCACGCACTTCATTCCTGCTTTCTCGAATTCTTCCTTGTAGTCGTTGTTAAACTCGTAGCGGTGGCGGTGGCGCTCCTGAATGTGTTCTGTCTGATAGGCCTCGTAAACCTTCGAGCCTGGTTCGAGTACGCATTCATAGGCTCCCAGACGCATCGTGCCACCCATGTTAGTGATGGATTTCTGTTCTTCCATGATATCGATGACATTATGAGGGGTCTGCTCATCCATTTCACGGCTGTTGGCATCGGCATAGCCCAATACGTTACGGGCAAATTCGATGGCCATGCACTGCATGCCCAGGCAAATGCCAAAAGTGGGTATATCATGGGTACGGCAATACTTGATAGCTACAAATTTGCCGTCAATGCCTCGCTGACCGAATCCCGGACAGATGATGACACCGTCCATGTCCTTCAGATTTTCTTCCACATTGCCTTCGTTCAGCTTCTCGCTGTTGATGAAATGAATATCTGCCTTGCGGTCGTTGTAGGTGGCAGCCTGCGAGAGGGCTTCCAAGATAGACTTATAGGCATCCTGCAAGTCATATTTTCCCACCAGACCGATACGCACTACTTCTGTAGCATGATGACGGCGTTCCAAGAAGGCACGCCACGGACCCAGTGTCGGAGTCTCGCCAATGGGAAGGCCCATTTTCTTGAGGATGGTGACATCAAGTCCCTGCTCTTGCATGCGGAGCGGCACTTCATAAATGGTAGGCATGTCGATAGACTGTACGACAGCATTTTCATCGACATTACAGAACAAGGCCACTTTCTTCTTCAGCCCCGTACTCAATGCGTGTTCGGCACGCAATACCAGAATGTCGGGCTGGATGCCCACCGACTGCAATTCCTTGACAGAATGCTGTGTGGGTTTGGTCTTCAACTCACCGGCTGCAGCCAGATAGGGTACATATGTAAGGTGCACGCACAAGGCGTTGCGTCCCAATTCCCATTTCAGCTGGCGGATGCTTTCCAGATAAGGGAGCGACTCAATATCGCCTACAGTTCCGCCGATTTCAGTAATTACGAAATCGAACTTGTACTTGTTGCCCAACAATTTGATGTTGCGCTTGATTTCGTCCGTGATATGGGGAATAATCTGCACCGTCTTACCCAGGTAGTCACCGCGGCGTTCCTTGTCGATAACGCTCTTGTAGATACGGCCTGTCGTGATGTTGTTCGCCTTCGTTGTCTGGATTCCCAGGAAGCGTTCGTAATGTCCTAAGTCGAGGTCAGCCTCGTGTCCGTCCACCGTGACGTAGCATTCACCGTGCTCGTATGGGTTCAGTGTTCCAGGATCGATGTTGATGTAGGGATCAAACTTTTGTATAGTCACGCTGTAGCCTCTGGCTTGCAGCAACTTACCGATAGATGATGAAATAATGCCTTTTCCCAAAGAAGAGGCAACACCACCTGTTACGAAAATGTACTTTGTTTCTGCCACAATATGTTAGTTTTAATGTTTTTGGTTTAGCACTTCTATTTCAAAGTGGCAAAATTAGTAAAAATTGCCGAATCTTGCACTATGATACTGCAAATTATCCTGCATGTAACCATAAAAACCTAATATGTGGTCCGCAAAATGCCCATAGTATAAAAGGAAGTTAGAAGGAGTTATGCTTTCGGCAGAAGTTAAAGGCCAACAGTCCTGCTATGGCTTCCATGAGCAAAAGTATTGGCTTCTAACTTCTTTTAACTCCCTGAGATAACTCCTTTTAACTCCTTATTGGGCAAAATGCGGAATTCATTTCTCAATAAACATTCTTTGCCACATATCTGTTGTAAGAGTGCGATTCTTTTTCATTTCGGTTCTATTTTAAATAGGCACCCCTGTTCTGCAAATGGAAAAAATTGTATTTTTGCAAAAACTTTAGAAACTGTTTTGAATTTATCGTGTGCTGATTTGGGATGAGTTTTTGAGGCATTTCCGTTTGTATGATGAGGAAGATAGCGGGCTATCTGACAAAGAACAGGAGCGGAAAGAACCAAAAAATCGCCCAAAGCACACACGAAAACGGAAACATCAAGACGAGAAAAACTTTTTGAAGAAATTCAAAATAGTTTCTTAATATGAATGTCCGTAATTAGCCAATACGGTCGGGTTGAAAACGCAGTAGTACTGCATTCGCCGATGAAGTATATATCCGTAGGCGGATGAAGTTATATTCAATCGCGGATGCAGTATATATTCATTTTTCAAGGGTATGTATTGACTGCTTGCGGACCATTCATCAACTTTATTGGATATCTAAACTTTCACAGAGAGAAATACAGATGTTTATATAAATATATCAAAATAAGAAAATGAAGACGATAGGCATTTTTGTGGGATTATTATTAATAAGTATGTATGGCTTTGCACAAACGGATGCAGATTCGATAAAAACAGACCGTGTGTATGCGACAGATACAACAGGTATAACAGAACTTTCGGGTGATTCAGTATCGGTTCCAGCTGTAAATCCGGTAAATGATACATTGTCTGTTTCGTTAGATACAATGGTTGCTGTAGTAAAGGAACCGGTTGTAAACCCCATAAACCGGAAAGTAAAAGCCCGTTTTTATGCACTGCTCTCCCAATATCGGAAAACCCGGCAGGAAATGTCAGAACGTTGGGATGATATCTTCATACCACATGCTCCGGCGTGGATTCGTCCGGATGCCGATTATTTCAAGCTTGCCATGCCTGCCACATATTACTCGGATGCTATTGAGCAGGCAATCTCTATCGATGGCTGGAAGCCGGAAAGTCCTTTCCCGGAAAAAAATCCGATAAAAGATTCTCTGTTCCAGATACCCCGTCTTACGCATACAGCGGATGTCGACCGTGCCATCAACCGCCAACTGTTAAACTTTTACGTACAATATCCTAATTTGGTACGTAAAAACGAAAACGACCTAAGCGGCCTGGAGCCTTTGCCGGATGAAATGATTGTCAGGAAACCACGAAAGAACAAAGTGCTTACCTTGCTGACTCCAGAATCGACATACCGGATGGGTGAAGATAATTTATTGATAATCCGGCCGAATTTTTGGACCATTTCAGGGAACGGTTATATCCAGTTTTCACAAAACTATATTTCGGACAATTGGTATAAGGGAGGAGAAAGTACTGTTTCGCTTTTGTCTGGTATGACATGGCAATTCAATTACGATGACAAGCAGAAAATCCAGTTTGAAAACAAAATCGAATGGAAACTGGGATTTATCACAGCCCCTTCGGATACCGTGCACCAGTACAAAACCAGTGAAGATATGCTCCGCATCAGTTCGAAATTCGGCTACAAAGCAATCTGGAACTGGTATTATACGATTTCGGCAGAATTCAAGACTCAATTCTTTTCCAAATATGATACGAACTCGGACAATCTCGTTTCGGGCTTACTCTCTCCTGCCGAACTGAACATCGGTATCGGTATGGATTATAAATATGTGAAAGACAACATCTGTAACTTGTCTGTCCTGATCAATCCGTTCAACTACTCACGCTATAGTGTGACAAGCGACCGGGTAGACCCGACTAAATTCAATATCGAGGCAGGACATAAGATAGAGAATCAGTTGGGTTCGCGCCTGGAAACCACGTTGAAATGGAACCTGTTGAACAACTTGCTATGGGAGTCACGTTTTTCGTATACGACAAATTATGAAAAAGTCTTGGCAGAATGGGAAAATACGTTTACGTTTGCATTCAATAAATATTTTTCAACAAAGTTATTCGTGCACGCACGTTTCGATGATTCGGTAACGCTTGAAGCGGATGACGATAGTTATTTTCAACTTCAGGAATTGTTGAGTCTAGGATTCAATTACACGTGGTGAGAAAAGAGTAGAGATTAAACTTATTTTGTCACAGAAACAGATAGGGATACCGGACCTGTAGGGTTTTGTGATGTATGTTATAAATTTAGACATAAAATTATGATTTCATTTGTTCAAATTCTTGATTTCATAGGCACATTTGCTTTCGCTATTAGCGGCATCCGTTTGGCTTCCGCCAAACGTTTTGACTGGTTTGGAGCATATATCGTGGGGTTGGCAACAGCCATCGGAGGTGGAACCCTGCGTGATGTGATGCTAAACGTGACACCCGTATGGATGACCGACCCCATCTATTTAATCTGTACGGCTTTTGCCATGTTTTTCGTTATTATTTTTGGCAAATACCTGATTCATCTGAATAACACTTTTTTCTTTTTCGACAGTATTGGACTTGCATTATTTACTGTAGTAGGATTCGGTAAGACTATTGCTTTGGGATTTCCGTTTTGGGTCGCTATTATCATGGGGAGCATAACAGGTGCGGCAGGAGGAGTAATCCGTGATGTTTTTATAAACGAGATTCCGTTGATTTTCCGAAAAGAAATTTATGCCATGGCATGTGTGATTGGAGGACTTGCATATTGGGGTTGCCTTCAATTGGGCATGGAGGATTATGTCTCGCAGATTGTAGGCGGAATGACGGTATTGATAGTCCGTATCCTAGCCGTGAAATATCAAATTACTCTTCCCATCTTGAAAGGAGACCCCACAAATCAGCAAGAGAAAGAATAGACAGACGGATTAAACGAATATATCAAACCAAGAAAGACTTTTTGTAGAAATTCAAAACAGTTTTTTAGCACAACGGTTGTTTCCCGATGTAGAAGATAATCTTCTCCGGCATTGAGAAGCTGTTTTGAATTTATCGTGCGATGATTTGGGATGAGTTTTTGAGGCATTTCCGCTTCTGTGATGAGGAAGATAGCGGGCTATCTGACGAAGAACAGGAGC
>NZ_NFJA01000044.1:0-31423 GCF_002159615.1 Bacteroides sp. An279 | reverse complement strand
AGGCATTTTCGCTTTTGTGATGAGGAAGATAGCGGGCTATCTGACGAAGAACAGGAGCGAAAAAGACCAAAAAATCGCCCAAAGCACACACGAAAACGTATACATCAAGCCAAGAAACACTTTTTGGAGAAATTCAAAACAGCTTCTCAACTTTACCGTTTCAGTTGTCTTCGCGGGCTGTAGCAGTTGATTGGAATGGTTTATGAATATAACTTCGTTTTCAGGGGGGATATTGGCTGGATGCGGAATTCATAATATAAAGCGAAAGGCAAAATGAAAGTATCGTTGGAAACAGAAAATTGGGGTATGATTCCTTATCAGGAAGCATGGGAACGCCAGTCTCGTTTGTTTAATGAGGTGATTGCGGCGCGTGCCGGCCATGTATCTTATATTAACCGGTTGGTGTTTTGCGAGCACCCCCCTGTATATACGTTGGGAAAGCACGGGAAAGAGACGAATATGTTGTTGGGCAAAGAACAACTGAAGCGGATAGGTGCAGAGCTTTTTCATATCGACAGGGGAGGAGACATTACATTTCATGGACCCGGGCAGCTGGTGTGTTATCCCATCCTTTGTCTGGAAGATTTTCATTTGGGATTGAAAGAATATGTCTCGGTACTTGAAGAGGCAGTTATCGGTGTGTGCCGCTCCTATGGCATTGAGGGCGGAAGAGTGAAGGGAGCTACGGGAGTATGGCTGGACATCGGCACTTCTTCTGAGCGGAAAATATGTGCTATCGGAGTACGGAGCAGCCATTTTGTCACAATGCACGGATTGGCACTGAATGTGAATACCGATTTGCGTTATTTCGGTTACATCCATCCGTGTGGCTTCATCGATAAGGGAGTGACCTCGTTAGCCAAGGAAACCGGTATGGAAATTCCTATGGAAGAGGTATGCTTGAGGTTGGAAAAGGAACTCCGTGCGCACCTTGTTTCCTTTTAATAATGCATGTCCGCAATTAGCCAATCTGACTGAGTTGAAAACGCAGTAGTACTGCATTTGCCGATGAAGTATATATCCGTAGGCGTATGCAGTATATATTCAACCGCGTATGCAGTATATATTCAACTGCGTATGCAGTATATATTCATTTTTCAGGGGTATGTATTGGCTGTTTGCGGGCATTCATTTTTTTGTCTTTTACAGCATATCTGGAATAAGGTAAAGTGTGTCTTCGGGTACGCCTTGTTCAAGTAATGCTTCTTTGTCGTTTTTGAAGTTCTGGATAAATGCTTCATGGCTTATGCAGCTGTTTTCAGCTTTCCGGTAATGTTCCAAGGCTTCTGGAATTTTTCCAAGTGCCAGGTAGGCGTGTCCGGTGTTCAGCCAGTCGGCCATTGGTACATTATCGGGTGTATCTGTCAGTTTGCGATAGAACCGGAGCGCATCTTCGTATTTACCGGTCATGAAGTAACACCAGCCTATGGCACGCTGTGCATTGGCAGGTGCATTGTCCAAGTATTCAACCTTGAAGAAGTATGCCAATGCTTCCTTGTAGCGGCGGAGAGTGGCAAGGCATTGTCCGATTTGGAGCAGAATATTCAAGTCATCGGGCTTCATTTCTTTCACTTTCTCGTAGTATTCCAATGCTTTTGAGTATTGTCGGGTACGTTTGTAGCATTGTGCCAGATGCTTCAAAGTCCAAAGATGGTCGGGCTTGAGCAGGTCGGCTTGAAGGTATGCCCGGATGGCTTCCTCATAGTTTTTCATTTTCTGGTAGGTGTAGCCGAGCTTCTGCATGATTTCGGCGTTGGGCTTTTCTTCCTGGCTCAGCCGGAGATAAAGCTGTGATGCTTCTTCCATATAATCTTTGGCAAACAAGTGGTCGGCGATATGCTTGATGGCTTCGGTGTGGTGCAACAGCGGACCGAGTGCTTGGCAGTTCCACAGGTCAAGTTTGCTTTTGAATATGTCGTCCACTTCGTTGCGGTACATCCATAGCTTGAAAAAGCGGTAAAGGTCGTGGATGTATTGCCGGCTGACGATTTCGGGTTTTTGAAAGTCTTTTGATGTTTCAGAAAGTGCTTGTATCTGTTCCGCTTGCATTTCGGTTTGTGCATTGAACTGCGAAGTCATGTACTGACGTTGTTGTTCGGGCAGGTTGAAAAGCGTGAGGCAGAATGAGTATTTGTCTGAATTACAGAAGACTGGTGAGTCCATTATCAGTCCCATCATTGAGCGTTGTCCTTCTTTTTCGTCTTTGAAGAGTGGAGCTATTTCGGGGGTTTGTTTATCAAATGGGTAGAACCAATGTGCTGCTTCCCGGAAGAAAGGATAACTTTTCAGTTGTGAGAATGTGCTCATGTAGGTGTCCGCTCCTTCCATTTGCAGTTCGCCTAGTTCACGGATGGTATTTTCCACCTGTGCCATTCCTTTGCTCCATTCCGGATTTTTGTCTTCCAGTTCTTCCAGGTCTAAAATTTTCAGGTCGGTTTTGGCTATGTTGGCAGAACGCATCATTTGCGGGATGATTTCTTCACGCATTTTTTTGCTTATCTTTTCTGTTTCGCGTGAAAGAAGGAGTAGAATTTGTATGGTGAGCAGTTCTTTAGCTGCTTTCGGTTTTTCGGTGAGCAGTGAAAGGGCAGCCAGCAGTTCGGGATAGAGGTTGAGGCGTGCCTCTTGGTAGTATGCTACCAGGGCTATACCTACCAGTGCCCGTTGGGTGACTAGCGTGTCGGTGCCTGATTGATAGGCATTGATAAGGAATTGGTACTTGCGGCTGTCGAATATGTGTAGCAGGCTGAGGGTGGTTGCACTGAGCATCACGGCAATATCGTTGGCTGGTATCAGCAATGACGAGAGAAAGGCTTCGGCTTGGTTCTGTTCGTTTTCCGACCATTGTGCCGAAGTCCATATTTTGTAAAATAATTCATCTACCGTCTGTTCATGTCTGATAAAAGGATTTTCTTTTTTGTCTGTCTGCAACGGTTCGGTCACTGGAAGTTGTGACAATGCCATGTCTTCGCTTAACATTTCCAATGTCATTTGCAATTCTTGCAACGAATGTGCAGGGTGTTGCATTTGCCGGCGGTAGGTGTCGGCAAAATATCCAGTTCCGCGTTTTCCAGTTTTGATGAAGTTTGCCTTGTCGACCAGTTCATATGCTCTTCTCCACAAGTGGCAGTACATTTTCCCACGTTCGGGGTCGTTTACTCCTTGGGCTGCGTATTGCAGCATATAATTGTATGTAGTTGACAGGCTTTCGATGTCTGCATTCAATTGCCAGTCTTCCAGTTCTACGGCAAAAGCTTGCAGCTGGACGAGTGCTTCTTTCAGCCGCCGTTGGTCTAACAGTTCGATGATGTGTTCGTGCATAAAGTTTTTTATCTGGTTTGACAAGTGCAAATGTAGCAATAATTTTGTAATTTTGCGCCATCTATAGGAATTACAATGGAAATAGCTGGACTTCAACAAATTTATGCCAAACATCCGAATGTGGGGGCTTTGGTGAAACTTTTGCAGAATCAAGATATACGTACTGTTTTTATGGAAGGCACTCATGCTTCGTGTGCTTCTTTTTTTGCATCGGCTTTCATTAAGCAGTATTCCCGGGTGAATCTTTTTATCTTGAATGATTTGGAAGAAGCAGGATATTTTTATCACGATATGGTACAGGCCGATGGTGATGAAGACATTTTGTTTTTCCCTTCTTCGTTTCGGCGGGCCATTAAGTATGGTCAGCGTGATGCAGCCAATGAGATATTGCGTACGGAAGTATTGGCACGGTTGAAACAGGAGAAACCTGTTACGGTGGTGACTTATCCCGATGCGTTGGCAGAAAAAGTGGTATCCCAAAAGTCGCTGGATGAACGGATGTTGTGTCTTCGTATCGGACAGCACATCGATAAGGAAGTGATAACCGGAGAATTGGTAAAATACGGTTTTCATCGTGTTGACTATGTGTATGAGCCAGGACAGTTTGCAATGAGGGGAAGTATTCTCGATGTATATTCGTTCGCATCAGAATATCCATATCGTATTGATTTCTTTGGTGATGAGATAGACAGTATTCGTACGTTTGAGGTGGATTCGCAACTTTCGAAAGAGAAGAAAGATGCGGTAAGTATTGTTCCCGAATTGTCGGAGGCTTCTGACGGGGATGTGTGTCTGTTGGAGTTTGTCCCTGAGACATGTGTGCTGTGGGTCAAAGACTTGATGTGGGTGCGTGAGCGTATCCAGACGGTACACGATGAGGTTTTTTCTCCTCAGGCAGTGCAGGCATACGAAGGGGAGGAAACCGACTGGGTAAATTTGCGGAAAAAATTAATTTCCGGGCCTGATTTTCTGCAAAAGGCATTGTCTTTCCGGCGGATAGATTTTGGGCATAAAGCGGCAGGCACTCCTCAGGCAACGTTGGCATTCCAAACTTCCATTCAGCCGATTTTCCATAAGAATTTCGATTTGGTGGCGAGCACCCTGACCGATTACCGGCAGCGGGGATATCAGTTGTATATCTGTTCGGACAGTGTGAAGCAGACCGACCGCTTGCGTGACATTTTTCAAGAACGTGGCGATAAGATATCATTTGTGCCGGTAGACCGCACTTTGCACGAAGGCTTCATCGACCATACACTGAAGTGTTGCATTTTTACCGACCATCAGATATTCGACCGTTTTCATAAATACAATTTACGCAGCGACAAGGCACGTAGCGGAAAGGTAGCGCTTTCGCTGAAAGAACTGAGCCAGTTTGAACCGGGAGACTATGTGGTGCATATCGACCACGGTATCGGAAAGTTTGCCGGACTGGTGCGCATCCCCAATGGGAACACTACGCAGGAAGTTATCAAGTTGGTATATCAAAATGACGATGTAGTCTTCGTTTCCATCCATTCGTTGCATAAGATTTCGAAGTATAAAGGGAAAGAAGGCGAGCAGCCTCGCATCAGCAAGCTGGGTACCGGGGCGTGGGAGAAGATGAAGGAACGTACCAAAACGAAAATCAAGGACATCGCCCGCGACCTTATCAAGCTCTATTCGCGCCGCAAGCAGGAAAAGGGCTTCAAGTACAGCCCCGATAGTTTTCTGCAACACGAACTGGAAGCAAGTTTCCTTTACGAAGATACGCCCGACCAGCTGAAAGCTACACAAGAGGTAAAAGCAGATATGGAAAGCGACCGTCCGATGGACCGTCTGGTGTGTGGCGATGTAGGATTCGGCAAGACCGAAGTGGCTGTGCGTGCAGCCTTCAAGGCGGTGACCGACAACAAGCAAGTAGCAGTGCTGGTACCTACTACCGTGCTGGCGTTCCAGCATTTCCAGACGTTCAGCAAGCGGTTGGAAGGAATGCCGTGCAAGGTAGACTACTTGAGCCGTGCCCGTACGGCAAAAGACACCAGCCGTATCTTGAAGGAACTTGCCGACGGAAAGATAGACATCCTGATAGGCACGCACAAGATTATCGGCAAGAGTGTGAAGTTCAAAGACCTTGGATTGCTGATTATCGATGAGGAACAGAAGTTCGGCGTGAGCGTGAAGGAAAAACTGCGTCAGCTGAAGGTGAACGTCGATACGCTGACAATGACCGCTACGCCTATTCCGCGTACCTTGCAGTTTTCGTTGATGGGAGCACGCGACCTGTCGGTTATCCAGACCCCGCCGCCCAACCGTTATCCCATACAGACCGAGGTGCACACGTTCAATGAAGAAATCATTGCCGATGCTATCAACTTTGAAATGAGCCGTAACGGGCAAGTGTTTTTCGTAAACAACCGCATCCAGAATCTGTCCGAACTGAAAGCGATGATAGAACGTAACATTCCCGATTGCCGTGTGTGCGTGGGGCACGGACAAATGAAACCCGAAGAACTGGAGAAAATCATCTTCGACTTTGTGAATTATGATTACGATGTGTTGCTTGCCACCACCATCATCGAGAGCGGTATCGATATTCCCAACGCCAATACCATCATCATTAACCAGGCGCAGAATTTCGGATTGAGCGACCTGCACCAGATGCGCGGACGGGTAGGGCGGAGCAACAAGAAAGCTTTCTGTTATCTGCTGGCTCCCCCCTTGTCTACTCTGACCCCCGAAGCCAAACGCCGTTTGCAAGCTATCGAGAACTTCAGCGACTTAGGAAGCGGCATTCACATTGCCATGCAGGACCTTGATATCCGCGGTGCCGGGAATATGCTGGGTGCTGAGCAGAGCGGTTTCATTGCCGACCTGGGTTATGAGACCTATCAGAAGATTCTGGCAGAGGCGGTGACTGAATTGAAGAACGATGAGTTTGCCGAACTTTATGCCGATGAAATCAAAGCGGGTGAAGAAAAACTGAGCGGAGAGGGATTTGTTGACGAATGTACGGTAGAGAGCGACCTCGAATTGCTTTTCCCCAACGAGTACATTCCCAGCAGCAGCGAGCGTATGCTGCTTTACCGCGAATTGGATAAACTGGAATTGGACAAGGATGTCGAAGCCTTCAAGGCAAGGCTGGTAGACCGTTTCGGCAAGATTCCGCCCGAAGGAGAAGAACTGATACGTATCGTTCCCTTGCGCCGGATGGCGAAACGGATGGGCATCGAAAAGGTTATCCTCAAGTTAGAGCGGATGACGCTGTATTTTGTCAGCAACCTGGAGAGCCCCTATTATCAAAGCGAGGCGTTCGGGAAAATAATCAACTATATGTCACAGAACCCGCGTATATGTAACCTGCGCGAGCAAAACGGTAAGCGAAGCATGGTCATCAAAGACGTAAAAGACGTGCAGACCGCCGTACGCATTATGCAAGAGATCGTAAGTATGCCGGCGCAATAAGCGTGACAAACATATTTCAGTCTTGTTTCATTTCAAAGGCTGACGTTATCTTTTAACGTATCAACGGGTGTAAGTGTAGGGAAGAATCTCTACATTTACATCCGTTTTTTATTTATAAGATAGTATGAAAAGATTGTTATCGTTTGTTCCCTTGTTTTGTGTTGCCTTGTCAGTGTCAGCACAGACCGCAAAGGATGAAATCCGCCAAAACCCGGCTTTGGCAGCCGGTAAGTATTATGCTTATCAGGCTCCGTCCGTGGAACTTACTCCGGCTCCTGAAGGTTATGAACCCTTTTACATCTCGATGTTCGCCCGTCACGGTTCACGTTATCTTACCAAGCAGAAAAAATACGATAAGCCCTTGGCTGTCTTGCGTGATGCCGAAAAGCAACATATCCTTACTGCCGATGGGAAACGGGCACTCGAGATTGTGGAAAGTCTGGCGCAGGAAGCCGAAGGACGCTATGGAGAACTCACTCCGAAAGGAGCTGAACAACATCGCCAGTTGGTACGCCGTATGTTTGCCCGTTATCCGCAAGTGTTTACCGAAGGTGTACACGTAGATGCCCGCTCTACCTATAAGACCCGTGCTTTCCTTTCGATGACCGCCGGGTGTGTGGAGCTGAAAGGTTTAAATCCGAAATTGAATATCACCAACGATGCCAGCAATCATGACCTTAATTATATAAAGTATAAAAACGAACCCTACGAAGCTGTCCATTTGGCGAATGCTGATTCGGTCTATCGTGCTGCCGACAGCATATACGTGCATCCTGACCGTCTGATGAAGCAGCTCTTCACCCGTCCTCAGGCTGTGGAAGATCCTACGGGACTGATGATGGACCTCTTCGAACTGGACGGAATCAGCCAAAGCAGTTACAATCAGCCTGATTTGGCGTTCTTGTTTACCGAAGATGAACGTTACGACTTGTGGCAACGTAATAACTTCGAGTGGTATTACGAGAAAGGCGCATCCCCGCTGAGCGGTGCTTGTATGTACAAGGTAGAACGTAACCTGCTTCGTAATTTTGTAGAGACTGCCGATACGGTCATCGCTTCGAAACGGAATTGCGTTACCCTTCGTTATGGGCATGATACCAATCTGGCTCCCTTGGCCACGCTGATGGGGTGCAATCATTTGTCTGCTTCTACCGGTGATTGGCAAAAGATAGCCGATACCTACCGCACCTACCGTATTATTCCGATGTGCGGCAACGTGCAACTCATTTTCTTCCGCAAGCCGGGTAATGATGACATTCTGGTGAAGCTTCTTCTGAACGAGCGTGAGGTGACGCTTCCCGTCAAAACCGACAGTGCGCCTTTCTACCATTGGAAAGATGTCCGTGCTTACTGGCAGAAGGTAGTCGATAGTATTTCCTTACCCGATGTGGAAGTGACTCAGGAAGATTGACTTCTGCCTTGTATTACCTCAATCTGCATTATGCACTTCTCGTTGCCCTGTAGGATGGAACAGCAGAGCGTTACACGGAAATCATGTTCCTGCCACAGGCTGTGCAATGCATAGAGTACGCTTTGATGTGAGCATTCACACAGCAGGGGTGTGCGGACATACCCCTCTGTGTGCAGTCCGCATGTGCATTCCAGAAAGGAAAGACGGTATATCTGTCCTTCTTTCAACCTCTCCGCTGACTCCAGGCAGTTCGTTTGCTTTGCGGAAGAATGTATCCATGTTGCCGTTGGCATCTTTGTACAGCTTTTCGTAAATGGGTAACACGCCGTTGCGCACGCAATTCTTTCCACACTCAGCGAAAAAACGTTTCCGCTCTTCTTCCGTGAGTCGTGCGATACCCAGTTAATTCGATAAATCCATATACCTTATATTATACTGGTGATTTGCAGGCAAAGGTGACGATTTTCTGTGTACTTCCGCTTACGCCTTTTCCTGCAGGAATAAGATTGCCTGTTACTAAGAAGCTGTTTTGAATTTCTCCAAAAAGTTTTTCTTGGCTTGATGTATCCGTTTTCGTGTGTGCTTTGGGCGATTTTTTGGTCCTTTTCGCTCCTGTTCTTCGTCAGATAGCCCGCTATCTTCCTCATCACAGAAGCGGAAATGCCTCAAAAACTCATCCCAAATCATCGCACGATAAATTCAAAACAGCTTCTAATTGTTGGCGTGAAAATGATAATTTCACCTCCCCAGTTTGTTGTCGTAATCACCCGTTTGGGTAAGGCTAAGTGAGAACTTGTAGTGGAAGTTATGCATTCCGCACACTTCATAGAAACGGTGGGTACGGAGGCGCAGTTGGTTGCAGCACACTTCTATCTGGAGGCAACCTTGGGCTTTTGCCTCATTGTAAGCAGCATTGAAAAGACATCTGCCGATGCCTTGGCTGCGGCGGTCGGAGCGTACCGCCAATTCCATAATCTCGCATATCCGTCCGGCGTGGTGCAGCTGGTATTCCATTCGCAGGTTGATGCAGCCAATCACCTCTCCATTTATTTCGTATACTAAGCAAATGTAACAGTCGTTCTCCAATTGTCTGGAGTAAATTTCTTCGAATGTTTCGTACGGAAGCGTTTGGGCCTCCATATCGCATATTAAATTATAAATGGTAAGACAGTCAGTCTGCTGGCTTTTTCGTATAGTTTTCATATAAATAAAAGGTATGGTTTCGAATTGCAAAAGTATCAGATTGTACCGATTCTCGTCCTTTATATTGAATAAAATGTCACATGCACTATAAAATTGTCATACATGGTCTGAATTTGTAACACGAATGTAATATCGTCTTCAAAAAATCTTCAAAAAGCACTCTTTTCGCACCTCTTTCGCATGTGTAGCGGAAATGAAACATTTGTGAAACTGTCTTGAAAAACATTGCCTCTACTTTTGCGGCGTCAAACAAGCAAAAAGGGAAAAAGATTGTTATGAGAAAGAGAGTTGTTTTGGGCTTGGCGTTGCTCACGGCAGCCAGTGCCAATGCGATGGACATCAAAGGAAAGATAAAAGATGCAAAGACCGGTGAAGAGATTATCGGTGCATCAGTCGTGGTGAAGGAAGAGCCGTCGAAAGGCGCAGTGACGGGACTTGACGGAAGTTTCAGTCTGTCGGTGAACCGTCCGACGTTTACGATTATCTGTACATATATTGGTTATAAGAGCTACGAAATGCAGGTCACTTCGAAGGATTCGGATATAGAAATACCATTGGCAAGTGATGATGTGCTGCTGGGAGAAGTCACCGTGGTGGCTACCAATCCCGGACGAAGTGAAGCTGGTGCACGCGCCATCGAGCGTAAGGCGATGAACGTGGTGAACGTGATGAGTGCAAAAGCCATCGAGCTTTCTCCGGATATCACGGTCGCGAATGTAATCCAGCGTATGTCGGGTGTGACGATCGAGCGTAACAGCAGTGGGGAAGGGCAGTATGCTATCCTGCGCGGTATGGACAAGCGTTACAATTATACCTTAATTAATGGGGTGAAGATTCCAAGTCCCGATAATAAGAACCGTTTCGTGCCTCTTGACATATTCCCTTCTGAGATGCTCGACCGGTTGGAGGTGACCAAATCACTTACTGCCAATATGGAAGGCGACGGCATCGGCGGTGCGGTCAATCTGGTGATGAAAGATGCGCCTACGGAACGTCAGTTCACGGCAAGCATTTCTACCGGTTATAACGCTATGTATTTCGACCGCGATTTCCAGTCGTTCGACTACGGGGACATAGTGAAAGATTCGCCATACGAAGCGATGGGGAAACCGGAAGATTATCAGGTGACACAGGATAACTTCACGATGTCGAACTTGCGGATGAAATGGAAGCGTCCGATGCCCGACCTTACAGCAGGCATTTCTTATGGAGACCGTTTCTTCGATGACAAGCTGGGCGTGATGTTGGCGGGAAGTTATCTGAATACGTATCGTGGCAAAGAGAGCCAAATTTATTATCAGCCCGGAACTTCGCATAACGGTATCGTGTACCGTAATTATTCCACCCAACAGACCCGTATCGGTGCCCATGCCAAGCTGGATTATCACATCAACGAAAACCATAAGTTGACTTGGTACAATGGCTATATGGACATGCGTGAAGCGGAAGTACGTGATGGGGAGGACGATCAGGAACGTGCAGTCCGGATGAAGTGGAACCGCCAGTACATTATCAATTCAACCCTGAAAGGTGAACATCAGTTCTTAGAAGGCGGAGCCTTGAAACTGAATTGGTCGGCGGTCATTTCGAAAGCTTATAGTGAAACGCCGGACAATGCGGAAATATTCCTGCAAGGGACACACCTGCAGACATCGGGTGCGGCTACACGCCGGTGGGAACACAATTCTGATAAAGACAAGGCGGGATATGTAGACTTGAGTTATAAGTGGCAGCTGGACGGAGGTCCGGTGTTCGATTTCTCCATAGGAGGTATGTATCGTGATAAGAAACGTGACAGCTTCTTCAATGAATATACTTTCGATTCGGCTACCGGAAGCAAGGATCCGCAATATTTGGGCGAGGATTGGAATAATTTCGATGAAATCTTGATTACACCGCGCCGTTATGGTAATATCGGCGACCCGCTCAACTATGACGCTTCAGAAAAAGTAGGGGCAGGCTATGGCATGGTGAAATATACCTATAATAAATGGGAATTGATAGCGGGTGTCCGTGTGGAACATACCAATCAGGGATATGTATTGAAATTCCCGCGTGATGTAGACCCCGAAGGCAATCAAAAGTATACGGATGTATTGCCCAGTTTCCACGCAAAATACAATGTGCACGAAAATGCCAATTTGCGTTTCTCATACGCCCGTGCCATCAATCGTCCGAGCTTCTTCGAAATTGTGCCTTATAGCATTATCAACGAAGACTATAAGGAAAAAGGTAATCCCGACTTGAAGCATACGGTTGCGGATAATGTGGATTTGCGTTACGAATTTTTCCCGAAGTCTTCGGAGCAGTTTATGGTCGGCCTGTTTTATAAGAATATTCAAAATCCGATTGAATACGGTTTGATAAACGAGGGTCAGGATACGTATTACCAACCGATGAACTTTGGCGATGCAACCAATTTGGGTGTGGAAGTGGATATTATGAAATATTTCAATTGGTTCGGTATCAAAGCGAACTATACGTATACACACTCGAAGATAACAACTGATAAACGCATCATGGAAGGTTCGGAAGTAAGGACTCAAAAACAATCTCGTCCATTGTTTGGTCAAGCTGCCCACGTGGCAAATCTTTCCTTGCTCTTCAAGAGCACGAAATATGGATGGGAAGGGCAAATCGCCGGAAGCTATACAGGCAAACGTCTGAGTGATATTTCGAACTGGTATGATAATGATATTTGGGAAGACGGCTATTTCCAGTTGGACGTATCGGTAGAGAAGAGCTTCAAATGTGGCGTGAATATATTTGCGAAAGCTTCCAATCTGTTGGATGTGCCCTTGTACCGCTACATTCAGAACGGACCTCGCACGGCAAACATTGATTATGAACGTCATAATGGCAATGTTATCGAGCGTAAAGAATGGCACGGACAGACCATTATGTTAGGTGTAAGGTATAAATTGTAAAAAAGAAAAACAGAACATATTGACTAACAAACACATTTAATCTTTTCAATTATGAATTTTAAGAAGTTTTTATTCGTAGGTGCAGCTTTGATGAGCGTATCATTCTTCGCTGCTTGTAGTGATGATGAGAACGAACCGCAGAATCCTCCTGTAGAAGAACCGGATGAACCGAATGGCGATGATCCGGAAGGTCCTGTAAGTCTGGAAGACCAATGGAACAATACCAATACGGTGACTTGGCCGGTTGATACAATAATCAACCTGACTAATCATTACACGGTGCCCGAAGGCAAAACATTGATTATTAAAGAAGGTGTCCAAATCATCGCCAGCACAGCCGGTGTAGGAGCGAACCATGTGCCTGTAGAGTTTACGGTAAATGGAAACTTGTATTGCGAAGGTACAGAAGAAAAACCTGTTCGTTTCTCTATTCCTGAAGCCGACCGCACCGAGGCGAATATTTTTGCAGGTCTTTGGGGTGGTATTGTGGCTTCGGAAACTTGTGGCGAAATGTTGATAGACCATACAATCATAGAATATACCGGTGGCCAGGTAGTAGAAGGTTCTCCTGCTGCAACTTCGGGCGTATATACAGCCGGTGATGATGCTTATCCGCAGATTACTACCAATAATATCAATGGTAAATACGTGATTACGAATTCAATCTTGCGTAACGGATGGTCGGATGGCATTTATCTGATGGGTGGTGAAGCGATTATTATGAACAATATATTTGCCGCTAACGGATTCGATGGCGCTGAGGCTGTAAACGTAAAAGCAGGTTGCAAGGTAGACGTTGCCGGAAACGTGATGTTCAGCCCGAACACCAATGGCTTGAAGCTGTCAAGCTCAGGTCAGAGCGAAAACCGTGCCCAGGCTTTGGTTCAAGCTTACAACAATACTATCATCAATGCAGGATGGAGACGCGATGGAGAAAAAGGCGGTTGCATCTATGTAGAGAAGAATATTTTGGCTAATGTATTCAATAATTTGATGGTAAACTGCAAGTTCCGCGCGATGACTCCGAGCTTTGACATTCCGAACGACCCCGAAGAAGGTTACGATGACGATTCTGTAATTGATTACAACTATTACGCATCGGGTAACCAACCGAGTGATATTGTATGGGATGGTGAAGACGAATCGGGTGTGGCATACGCATGGCAAGGTTATAACTATGAACACGAAGATTACAATGTAGGGGTAGTAGACGTGCATAGCGTTATCGCTACAGAAAATGATTTAAAAGATCCGCAATTTGTTGGTTTCGACATCAATGGTGTAGGCTTGACCGACTATGTTTACAATGATGCTTGGGACTTCCATTTGCAAGCTGGCTCTCCGGCACTGACAGGTGCTTGCGATGGTACAGAGGCATTTGCTGCTCCTTACTTCTCGACAACCGGGCTGACCGTTAACGGCGAAACTTATACTTCACCGGCAGTTGCCGCTCGTTATGGCGCTTATGGTGAGTAATCTGAATGCGGTATCTCTGATACAACTCTGATATACATTCTTTTTTCCTAAGAGGTCCGGGACCGGAAATAACTCCAGTACCCGGATTTTTTTATTAAGACATACAGCAGGAGGTTTCAGTTTTAATTCAGAATTGTCTCCTAATTTTGTCGCATAATTATTAATCAACATTTATCTTTAAGCAAATGAAATCAATGAAGAAAATAGGAATTTCTTTATTCCTGGTAATGGCGGCTGTAGTCGCTTTCGCGCAAGATGCGGCAACGTGGAAATCTTTGGAAAAACCGCTTAATTTTTATTTGGCAAACGACCTTGGGCGCAACGGTTATTATGACCAGAAGCCGATAGCCGAACTGATGGGTAAAATGGCAGAAACGATTGATATCGAATTTGTAGTAGCTGCCGGTGACGTGCATCATTTCGAGGGGGTGCGCAGTGTGCAAGACCCTTTGTGGATGACCAATTACGAACTGATATACAGCCATCCCGATTTGATGTTGCCCTGGTATCCCATTTTAGGGAATCATGAGTATCGGGGCAATACGCAGGCGGTGTTGGATTATAGCAATGTCAGCGCACGGTGGGAGATGCCGGCACGTTATTATACAAAGGTGATGGAGGAAGACGGGGCGACTATCCGCTTGGTGATGATTGATACGCCACCTTTGCTTGACAAATACCGTGAAGATACCGAGAAATATCCAGATGCAGGCAAACAAGATATGGACAAGCAGCTGGCATGGCTGGATTCGGTATTGACTTCGGCTAAAGAAGACTGGGTAATGGTGGTAGGCCATCACCCCATCTATGCCGATACCGATAAGAACGATAGCGAACGGACGGACATGCAGAAGCGGGTAGACTCTATTTTGCGCAAGCACGGCAATGTAGACATGTACGTATGTGGCCATATCCATAACTTCCAGCACATCCGTAAGCCGGACAGCAAGATTGACTATGTGGTGAACACTTCCGGCTCGTTGGCACGCGAAGTGAAACCGGTAGACGGCACGCAGTTCTGCAGCGGTGCGACAGGTTTCTCGCTCATTACGGTAGACAAACACGAGCTTTGCCTACACATGATGGACAAGGACGGGAAAGCGCTCCATACGGTTCGCCGTACGAAATAAGACATTGTGATATAATAAGAAAGCGGATTAATGCAGATTGGAAGGATTTGTGTTAATCTGCTTTTTTATTGCCTGTAATGTGATTTTCGATTATCTTTGCGGTATCGACCAAAAGGAATAAGACAATGGATGAAGTAAAAACAAAAAGCAAGGTTTATTATACCGATTTCCGGTGCAAACCTGATGAAGGGCCTGCTGACAAGCTGAAAAGGCTGATAAAGGCAGCAGGTCTGAATACAATAGATATGGACGGAAAGTTTGTCGCTATCAAGATGCATTTCGGCGAACTGGGGAACTTGAGTTTCCTTCGTCCGAACTATGCACGGGCTGTAGTGGATATGGTGAAGCAATGTGGCGGGAAGCCATTCCTTACCGATTGCAATACATTGTATCCGGGCAGCCGCAAGAATGCCATTGAACATCTGTATTGTGCATGGGAGAATGGCTTTACGCCTTTGACCGTAGGCTGTCCGGTGATTATCGGCGATGGCCTGAAAGGAACGGATGACATTGCGGTGCCTGTGGCTGGAGGTGAATATGTAAAAGAAGCGAGAATCGGCCGTGCCGTAATGGATGCCGATATTTTTATTTCACTCACTCATTTCAAAGGGCATGAGATGACCGGATTCGGAGGCGCAATAAAGAATATCGGTATGGGATGCGGGTCGAGAGCCGGAAAGAAAGACCAGCACTGCAACGGAAAGCCTGTTATCAATCAGGATGCATGCAGGGGATGTAAGAGGTGCATGCGCGAATGTGCGAATGACGGTCTTGTTTTTGACGAAGGGCGAAAGAAGATGTCTATCAACCAAGACAACTGTGTAGGTTGCGGACGCTGCATTGGGGCATGTAATTTTGATGCAATCGGCTTTGCCCAAGATGCGGCAATCAAAGAGCTGAATTGCCGGATGGCTGAATATACGAAAGCCGTAGTTTATGGCAGGCCAAACTTCCATATCTCGTTGGTGTGCGATGTCTCGCCGACTTGTGATTGCCATTCGGGCAATGACACTCCGATTATACCCGATGTGGGCATGTTCGCATCTTTCGACCCGTTGGCTTTAGACCAGGCATGTGTAGACGCTTGTTTGAAACAGACTCCTTTGCCCGATAGCCAGTTGGCGGATGAAATGGCAAGTCCTCATTTTCATGACCATCATGACCATTTCGACAATACCAATCCGAACGCGGAATATAAAACGTGTTTGGCTCATGCTGAAAAAATCGGGTTGGGCAACCGTGATTATGAATTGGTACGTGTAAGATAGCTCCTGATACATATCGTTTAGCTGATTTATACTATGCGCAATATAGATTTGTGCATTTTGTTGATGCTATCATAGAACACAGACTACACAAGAATACACAGAAGGAAAATATAAAAATCTGTGTTCGTCTGTGCCTTTCCGTGTCTTTTGTGTCCTATTAAAATACACAATTTCATACCGCGCATGGTATAAAAGGTTGTCGTTATTATCTTCTTGCTTCAACGCACGCAGATAGCTTCGTCTGGTGTAAGATTAATAATCTTCCGCTTGTAAGATTAATAATCTTGCAGCCTGAAGATTAATAATCTTGCAGCCTGAAGATTAATAATCTTACAGCAGATGAACCTATATGTGTCGGCGCATCTATCTGTGGGACTTTTTCCAGAATCAGACAATCTTATTCGAAAGTATACAACTCTGAAGGCAGCGTGCGCTTTAGTGCGCAAAGTTGTATATCGCGTCCTGCTACGATGCCTTGTTCGCGCAAGGCAAGTTCTACGGTCTTGTATGCAAGTTCCGGATGGTTGTTGTCTTTGCTTAAATGGCAAAGCCAAAGTACCTTCAGGTGGGGAGGAAAGTGCTCGGCAATAAACTGGGCTGCCTCACGGTTGCTCATGTGTCCGTTTGGCCCGGCGATACGTGCTTTCAGATAAGGGGGATAAGGTCCCATCTGCAGCATGGCATCATCGTAATTGGCTTCCAGAATCAGGTAATCGGCACGTTCGATGTATGAAGCAGCTGTAGGGGTAATGTGGCCCATATCGGTAAGAAAGGCGAAAGTCTTGTCGCCTGTTTCTATGCAATAACCCACATTGTCAGTACCGTCATGAGGCACCTCGAAGCAGGTTATGGTGAAATCACCCAGGCTGATAGTTTTTTCTTTTTCTATCAGACGGATGCAGTCTGCCGAAAGTTTTTCGGTCATGCAGTAGCTGCGCTCCATACCTTTGTGGATAGCCTGTGTGGCATAGACGGGGATATTATACCGTTTGGCAAGGTTGCCTACAGCTTTTATATGGTCGGCATGGTCGTGTGTGATAAAGATGGCGTGGATGCACTGCATGTCAATGTTGTAATCCTTGAATATTTTCTTTACAGTGCGGATGCCTACTCCGGCATCTATTAATATACTGCATGTCTCGGTGGCAAGATAATAACAGTTTCCGCTGCTTCCGCTACCTAAGCTCATAAATTGTACCTTCATGTTCTTTCTGTCTTTTTGTTTTTAGGAGCGGACAAAGATACGAAAAAGAAAGAAGCCCGCCAAATAGCGGGCTTTCTCATGCAAAATCTGATTTATGAAGAACGATTAGAAATTGAAATAATTCTTTGCGTTGTTATAGCAAATATCTTCTACCATTTGCTGGATGCGCGGCATTTCTGATTCCGGGAGTTCTCCGTTTTCAACATCATTGCCTAACAAATTACATAATGTGCGGCGGAAGTATTCATGACGCGGATAAGACAGGAATGAACGCGAGTCTGTAAGCATACCTACAAAGCGGCTCAACAAGCCCAGCAGTGAAAGCGCGTTCATCTGCTTTTCCATACCGTCTTTCTGATCGAGGAACCACCAGCCCGAACCGAACTGAATCTTGCCCGGTACCGAACCGTCCTGGAAGTTGCCCAGCATGGTAGCAACGACTTCATTCGCGCATGGATTCAGGTTGTACAGGATGGTTTTAGTCAGTTTGCCTTCAGAGTTCAAACGGTCGAGGAATTTCGACATTGATTTGGCTGTGTTGAATTCACCGATAGAGTCAAAACCGGTATCCGGTCCCAATAACTTGAACATCTTGCTGTTGTTGTCGCGGATAGCTCCGTAGTGATATTGTTGTGCCCAACCGGTTTCCCAGTCCATTTCGGCAAAGATAACCAGCATAGCCGACTTGAACTTCAGAATTTCTTCTTTTGTCAATTCCGTGCCGCCGTATACTTTATTGAATATCGCACGGATTTCAGCGTCGGTATAGTCTTCAGCATAGAATTCTTCGATTCCGTGGTCTGACAATCTACATCCTTGTTCTGCAAAGAATGCATGACGTTTGCGCAAAGCGTCAATCATGTCATCGAACGAAGAAATGTTTACGCCGCTTACTTCCGCCAGTTTTTCGATGTAAGCACGATAGTTGGCTGCAGATTCTACAGCCATGGCCTTATCGGGACGCCAAGCCGGAAGCATCTTGATTTCGAAGCCGCTTTCGCGTGTTGCGATATGATATTCCAAAGAATCTACAGGGTCGTCTGTCGTACATACTGTCTCTACGTGGTAGCGGCGCATCAAGTTGCGTGCAGAGTATTCAGGAGTAGCCAATTTGGCATTACATTCTTCGAATATTTCACGTGCGGTAGAGGGGTTCAGGATTTTATCGATACCGAAAGCGGTTTTCAGTTCCAGATGAGTCCAATGATACAAGGGGTTACGGAATGTGTAAGGAACAGTTTCTGCCCACTTCTCGAATTTTTCCCAATCTGTGGTGTCTTTTCCGGTACAATAGCGTTCGTCTACACCATTGCTACGCATAGCACGCCATTTATAGTGGTCACCGCCCAGCCAGATTTCTGTGATTGACTTGAATTGGTAATCATCGGCTACCATTTTCGGAATCAAATGGCAATGGTAATCGATAATAGGCATCTTGGCAGCGTGGTTGTGGTATAATTCCTGTGCAGTTTCTGTTTTCAACAGGAAATTTTCGTCCATAAATTTTTTCATATAAGTTTTCTTTTTGGTTTATGTTTTTTGTTAGGTATTTTCACTTTTTCTAATTGCTGGAACGATTTTTTATGCTGAACAACACAAATATCGTTTTATTCTCCGTTATCGAACACGAAAATAGAAATTTTATTTGGAATAACAAAATATTTCGTATATTTGCAGCGAATATTTAGTAAAATTAATCACTTCGTTGATGGGCAGGTTATGTGCTGGATAAATATTTTTTACCATTTGTGAAGGTGATTTGAACTTGAATATGTATTGTATGCAACAGTAAACCTAAAAATAAATACAAAGTATGAGACCGTTAAACAAAGAAAATGCGAACAAGCCTGTTCGTCCTGAAAGAATCATTCAATTTGGTGAAGGTAACTTTTTACGTGCGTTTGTCGACTGGATTGTTTATAATATGGACCAGAAGACAGATTTCAATAGCAGTGTAGTCATTGTGCAGCCTTTGGGTAAAGGTATGATTGATACGCTGAACAATCAAGACTGTTTGTATCACGTTAATTTGCAGGGACTTGATAAAGGTCAGGTGGTGAATAGCCTGACATTGATTGATGTAGTAAGCCGTGCATTGAATCCATACAGTCAATTTGACGAGTTTATGAAACTTGCCGAGCAGCCTGAGATGCGTTTTGTGATTTCGAATACTACCGAAGCAGGTATTGCTTTCGACCCTTCGTGCAAACTGGATGATGCTCCTGCTGCTTCTTATCCGGGTAAACTGACCCAATTGCTGTATCATCGTTTTAAGACATTCAATGGTGATATGTCAAAAGGTTTGATTATTTTCCCTTGCGAATTGATTTTCTTGAACGGGCATAAGCTGAAAGAAACCATTTATCAGTATATTGAATTGTGGAATTTGGGCGAGGATTTCAAGAATTGGTTCGAAAAAGCCTGCGGTGTATATGCTACTTTGGTAGACCGTATCGTTCCGGGATTCCCGCGCAAGGAAATTGATGCTATCAAAGAAAAACTGCAATATGATGATAACATGGTGGTACAGGGTGAAATTTTCCATTTGTGGGTAATCGAGGCACCGCAAGAAGTGGCAAAAGAATTCCCTGCAGACAAGGCAGGCCTGAATGTCTTGTTCGTTCCGTCTGAAGCTCCGTATCATGAAAGAAAAGTTACGTTGCTGAACGGTCCGCATACCGTATTGTCGCCGGTTGCATATCTGTCGGGAGTAAATATCGTCCGCGACGCTTGCCAGCATCCGGTTATCGGCAAGTTCATCCACAAGGTGATGTTTGACGAACTGATGGAAACCTTGAATTTGCCGAAGGCTGAATTGGAACAATTCGCTCATGATGTACTGGAACGCTTCAACAATCCGTTCGTTGACCATCAAGTGACCTCTATCATGCTGAACTCATTCCCGAAATACCAGACTCGTGACCTGCCTGGCTTGAAGGTATATTTGGAACGTAAGGGTGAACTTCCGAAAGGCTTGGTATTGGGACTGGCTGCTATCATTACTTATTATAAAGGCGGCGTACGCGAAGACGGTGCTGAAATCGTTCCGAATGATGCTCCGGAAATCATGGATTTGCTGAAGCAGCTGTGGGCGACTGGCGATACACAAAAGATTGCAGAAGGCGTATTGGCGGCACAGTCTATTTGGGGCGAAGATTTGAATCAGATTCCGGGATTGACCGCAGCCGTAAAAGCTGATTTGGACAGCATTCAGGAAAAAGGTATGTTGGAAACTGTGAAGTCGATTCTGTAATAGTGCCTTAACTTAATTGTTAGAAATTCCATGTGGGGGAGGGAAGTGATTTTTACTTCCCTTCTTTTTTATGGGTCCAAGTTTCTTAGAAGCTGTTTTGAATTTCTCCAAAAAGTTTTTCTTGGCTTGATGTATCCGTTTTCGTGTGTGCTTTGGGCGATTTTTTGGTCCTTTCCGCTCCTGTCCTTCGTCAGATAGCCCGCTATCTTCCTCATCACAGAAGCGGAAATCCCTCAAAAACTCATCCCAAATCATCGCACGATAAATTCAAAACAGCTTCTTAATTTCCTCTACCTTCTTCATGTTCGGCAACAATGGACCAGCGAACTGGAATTATGAATAAACGGATGTGGAATATCGCAGTCTTTAGGCTGTTGGATAAAATGTTTGTGTTTTCCGGTATTCATTAGGAGAGTGTCCTGTATGCTTTTTGAAAACCCGGTTAAAATGCTGTGAATATTGAAACCCTAGTTCGTAGGCTATTTGAGTAATGGTTTTGTCCGAACCTAAAAGCAGCTCCTTGGCGGTGTCAATGATTTTATTCTGGATGTATTCTTGTGGCGTTTTGCCTGTTTCTTTTTTTATGAGGTCTCCAAAATAATTGGGCGATAGGAATACTCTCTCTGCAAAGTATCTCACTGTGGGAATACCTTCTACTTGGGTCTTTCCGTTGTGGAAATAGTCATCCAGCAACGATTCAAAACGTGTCAGGACATCCTTGTTGACTTCTTTCCGAGTTTCGAACTGTCGGTTGTAGAAACGCATACAATAATCCAGTAGTAGTTGTATATTTCTGGTTATCAGTCTTTTGCTTAGTTTGTCTATCGGGTGCATCAATTCTGCTTTTATGTTTGTCAGGCAGTCAAGGATGGTGTTTTGTTCTTCATCCGAGAGGTGTAATGCTTCGTACGAACTATATGCAAAGAATGAATATGATTTGATTTCTTGTCCGAGTGACGTACCTTTTATCAGATCAGGGTGGAACAAGAGGCCTTTAGCCTTGGGCTTTACTCCTTTCTGAAGTTCTGTTTCTGCAACTTGTCCAGGTGCGAAACTGACAATGGTTCCGTCTTGATAATCGTAAGTTTGCTTGCCATAGCGGATATCTCCACATCGGGTATTTTTTAGGAACAAGGCATATATTCCATAATTGATGGTGAAATGAGTAGGAAAGTATGTTGCTTCGTCCAGGTCGATGACATTTACCAGCGGATGGAGCGATTCTAACCCGAATAGTTTATTGTACGTTTCTACCGAATCCAATTTGATAAAATCTTCTTTCATATGCATGTTATATTTTATGTAGCAAAAATACATATTTTGTGGAAAAATGCTATGCTTGATGGAATAGAATCTGTAATTAAGGTACAAATCTCCGTAATTTTTCTCCATAAGAATCAGGCTCTTGCTGCAGATTTTGCTGTGATTGTGTGTGTAAAGCATCGGAAATATCTGAAGTTTTTGGTATTATGGCTTCCGGATATGAGAAAAAAACAGCCAGTTACGCGATATTGAGTGCTTTTTTTACTAATTTTGCAATTCGAACGAAATCTTGGAGAATAATCAAACAAAAGACATATCTATGGCAAAAGAACTGAAAGAACTGACCAAAAGAAGCGAGAATTATTCGCAATGGTACAATGATTTGGTAGTAAAAGCAGACCTGGCAGAGCAGTCGCCCGTGCGTGGCTGTATGGTAATCAAACCTTATGGGTACGCCATCTGGGAAAAAATGCAGCACCAGCTGGATACAATGTTTAAGGAAACGGGACATGTGAATGCTTACTTCCCGTTACTTATTCCAAAATCATACTTGAGCCGTGAGGCAGAACATGTGGAAGGGTTCGCTAAAGAATGTGCGGTGGTCACTCATTATCGCCTGAAGAATGCCGAGGATGGTTCGGGTGTCATTGTCGACCCGGCAGCTAAACTGGAAGAAGAACTGATAATCCGTCCTACTTCGGAAACCATTATTTGGAGTACCTACAAAAACTGGATTAATTCGTATCGTGACTTGCCTATCCTTTGCAATCAGTGGGCAAATGTAGTGCGCTGGGAAATGCGCACACGTCTTTTCCTGCGTACAGCCGAGTTTCTGTGGCAAGAAGGACATACGGCGCATGCTACCCGTGAGGAAGCCGAAGCCGAAGCACAGAAGATGTTGCACGTGTATGGTGATTTTGCTGAAAAATACATGGCAGTGCCGGTCATTAAAGGAGTGAAGAGTGCCAACGAACGTTTTGCCGGAGCATTGGATACTTATACCATTGAAGGACTGATGCAGGACGGTAAGGCTTTGCAGTGTGGTACATCCCATTTCCTGGGACAAAATTTTGCTAAGGCATTCAATGTGCAATTCGTCGATAAGAACAATAAGCTTGATTACGTATGGGCTACTTCATGGGGAGTGTCTACCCGTTTGATGGGGGCACTTATCATGACTCATTCGGATGATAATGGTTTGGTTCTTCCTCCACATCTGGCGCCGATTCAGGTGGTCATTGTTCCTATTTACAAGAACGATGAGCAGCTGAAACAGATTGATGCGAAAGTGGAAGGTATTGTCACGAAACTCCGTAATATGGGTGTTACCGTGAAATATGATAATGCCGATAATAAGCGTCCGGGATTTAAGTTTGCCGATTACGAGCTGAAGGGTGTTCCCGTACGTTTGGCAATGGGTGGCAGAGACCTTGAAAACAATACCATTGAACTGATGCGCCGCGATACGTTGGAAAAGGAGACCCGCTCATGCGATGGTATTGAGGAATACGTAAAGAATCTGTTGGAAGAAATTCAGGAGAATATCTACCAGAAAGCCTTGAAATACCGCAATGAACACATTGTGAAAGTGGATACTTACGAACAGTTCAAGGAACAGATCGAAAAGGGCGGATTCATCCTTGCACACTGGGATGGTACGACTGAAACTGAAGAACGTATCAAGGAAGAGACGAAAGCAACCATCCGTTGCATCCCGTTCGAAGCAGACGAGGAAAGTCTGACACCGGGCGTCGATATGGTAACAGGTAAACCTTCGGTACGCCGCGTATTGTTTGCACGTGCTTATTGATTATTTTTCTTCCTGAGGATTGGAGTTTTGCTTTGCAGGATTCCAATCCCAGGATTCCAATCCTGATTGGAAACAGGGAAAGGAGTATTAGAAGTTGGCTGATAGTGAGAACATGTTTTTGTCTTGTATCAGTTTAGAGATATTGTATAAAAAACAGTGTTGGCAGAGTTAATGTTTTTATCTCTAGCTGACACTGTTTTTATTTTTATGGAGCTGGTTGCTGCAATGTAACCTGATCCAATGTTGCTTGCGAATCAGATAAAATTGATTATTGATTCGCCTTATGGTTAAATTATTTGAACGAATTATTTGTCGATGTTAATGCCTTTATTACGCAAAGTTAACGCCATCAGACGAACGTAATCGGCATACTGCTTGTCATTTAATGTCTTTTTCATCAACTTCAAATTTCCATAAACCGCATTACGGACTTTCTGGTCAGTATCTTTAGACGATCTGTTCGCTAACTTCATTTGTTCCTGAAAGTAATCGCAGATATCTGCAACTTCTTCATTCTGTGCTGAAGTTAATTTCAAATACTTATTCAGTTTAGCCTTGTTAATAGATCCATCCCATTTGGCAACAGCAGTTGAATCATTCACACCGTTAGCAAATACTGATGCAGAAAACGCTAAAGCAGCTACTAATGTTAATCCAAACTTTTTCATAATACCTAAATTTTAAATGTTACCTAAAAACTTGTTACCTTAAAACAATTACGTTATCTTTTTAAATCTAGTTTAGCTCGAGCTTTATCTTTTTACCACTGCAAAGATAAGAATATGTTGAATAACATAAAAACAATATTGGAGAAAATCACAAATAAAGGTGTCATTTATTGATGTAAATCAATATCAATATAGCAAAATGTATGTTTTTGAAATGGAATTGTAATATTCTAAATGTGTTATCTGAAAAAGAAGCAACCTTTTGTAAGATTAATGTTGCCATAAACAATAGTTCGTTAAAATGATAAGTTTTCTTTAGATGAATGTCTGCCATTCAGCCAATGCATCATCTACGAAAACGAAGATATACTTCATAAGCCATTCCAGTTAGCTGCTACAGCCTGAAATGTCAAATAAGTATATCTTCATTTAAAGCACATTATTAAAAACATTCGTTTCCTTTAGTTTTTTATTCTTGTGCACTCTTTTTCATTCGCAGTTCGTAGAGGTCGCTGCGACGGTCGCGTAGGTTGCGCACACTTCCGTAGGTATGAAGCTCGTTCAGCAGGTCAAGGTCGACATCCGATACCAGAATCATCTCGGTATTCGGAGTAGCCTCGGCACGTTTGCCATCGGTCGGAAAAGCGAAGTCGCATGGCGTGAATACACCCGACTGGGCATATTGGATATCCATGTTATGCACGCGGGGCAGATTACCGACACTTCCAGCTATCACCACGAAACATTCATTCTCGATGGCACGCGCCTGGGCACAGACACGTACACGTGAATATCCGTTCTGTGTATCGGTGAGGAAAGGCACGAAAAGGATTTGCATCCCTTGGTCTGCCATCAGTCGGGAGAGTTCGGGGAATTCGACGTCGTAGCAAATCAGTACGCCGATTTTTGCACAGTCGGTATCGAAGGTACGTACCATACGTCCACCACTCAAGCCCCAGCTCTTTACCTCATCGGGGGTGACATGGACTTTTTCATACATTTCGTAAGTTCCGTCACGGCGGCAGAGGAATCCTACGTTGTACAGGCTTCCGTCATCTTTTACGTAAGGCATGCTTCCGGTGATGATGTTGATGTTGTAGCTGATGGCAAGCTCAACGAAGCGGTCACGTACTTCTTCGGTGTATTGCGCCAGGGCGCGGATGGATTGTGCCTCACCCATATCGTTAAATTTAGCCATCAACGGAGCATTGAAATATTCGGGGAAAAGTACAAAATCGCTCTTATAGCCCGAAACGGCATCCACGAAAAACTCTACCTGTTCAAATACATCATCAAGAGTCTTGTATGAACGCATCTGCCATTGCACCAGGCCTACGCGCACGGTAGTTTTTTTGTCTACATACGAGTCGGTAGGTGGTTGATAGTAAATGTTGTCCCATTGAAGGAGTGTGGCGCAATGACGCGATTCCTCGTCGTTGGGCAAGTAGTTGCGCATCACACGGCGCACGTGGAAGTCGTTCGATAACTGGAAGGTGAGTACAGGGTCATAAATCTCGCGCAGGCGTACTTTTTCGATGTACTCTTTCGGGCGCATCGTGTCGGCATACTTGTGATAGTTTGGAATGCGTCCGCCAAACATAATTGCTTTCAGATTCAACTTTTCGCACAGTTCTTTTCGGTAGTCATACATGCGTCGTGCCAGGCGAAGACCTCTGTATTCGGGGTGGATAAACACTTCGATGCCATAGAGGATGTTCCCTTTCGGGTTATGGGTATTGAAAGTTTCATTGCCAGTTACTTTGGCATAGGTATGGTCGCCTTTCACCATGTCATAGTCAACGATAATGGAGAGCGCACAGCCTACAATCTTGTCGTCTGCCACGGTCACGATTTGCCCTTCCGGAAAAATGGCAATCAACTTCTTTATCTGAGCGCGTGTCCAAAATACGTCCCGGTCGGCGTACACGCGTGTGAATGATTGTGCCAACTGGTCATAATCTTCCATCCGCAAGTTGCGGATTTCTACTTTGTTGATTTTATGTGTCTGTTCCATAATGGTTATAATTATTAATGTGGCAAAGTGGGTTGGTATACAACATTACTCGTATATATCCACCTTGTCGTTAGTATATCTTTATCTGTTTCTTGTCAAATAAAGCCGGTGGGTGATACATGCCGGAAGTTCTTCCTGGTAGTGTGTCACCATAATTAAAGTTTTGCCTTGGCGTTGGCAAAACGCCTCGATGATGTCTTTCACCATCCGGCGGTTGAACAAGTCGAGTCCGTGAAGTGGTTCGTCTAATATCAATAACTCGGGATCTTTCACAAAAGCGCGTGCCAGTAATACGAGGCGTTGTTCACCACTGGAAAGTTGTAAGAAACTGCGGTCTTTCAAGGCGAGGATGCCGAAGATATCCATCCACCATTCACACATGGCACGGTCGGCGTCACTCCGCTTTTTGTATAGCCCGATGGAGTCGTGCAGGCCGCTTGCCACGATGTCGACAGCTGGTAGGTTTTTCAAATAGGCGCGGTGCATTTCAGGGCTGACGTACCCGATGTGCCGTTTGATTTCCCAAATACTTTCTCCGCTTCCACGCTTCCGTCCGAAGAGAGAGATGTCACATGCATAGCTTTGCGGATTATCGGCACATACCAGACTGAGTAGGGTAGACTTGCCTGATCCGTTGTCGCCGCTTAAGGCCCACCGTTCGCCGCAGCGCACAGACCAGTCGAGGTCTTTCAGTATAGTGCGGTTTCCGTAACGGATGCTCACCTTGTTCAGGTCAACGATGTGGTCACTGTGATATAAACCTTCGGCATATGGCAGATTCAGGATGCGTGCGCGTTTTTCCTCAGACAATACACAAGCTGGGATTTCAGGATGCGAAGCCAAGTATTCAGAAAGTGTGATTTTCTTTCCGCATACTCTGTTGGACACAGGCACTACGTGGGTGATAAACGCAGGGATATCATCCGACTTCGAAAGCACAAGAATGACTTGTAGGTGGGTTACCTCGGTGAGGCGTTTCAACAAGACATGCAGCAAGTCACGTGTCTTGGCGTCCAAGCCAATGAACGGATTGTCCATAATCAGCACCCTAGGATGACTCAGCAAGGTCTTGGTGAGCTGGAACTTACGGAGTTCGCCACTTGAAAGAAGGATAATATGTTTGTCGAGCATCGCCTTGATGCCGAACAAGTCAAACAAGTTTTGTTTTAACGTTTCATCCTTACACTCGGGGAGCAAGTCGCGTACAACAGGCGTGTCGTCCAGGTCGTGTGCATTCCAGCGTTGTTGGTAATAATATGTAGCATCGGAGTCACCATACGAGTCGCGGAAGGTGATATACTTGATGTTATCGGACACCATTTTCGATGCAGAAGGCGAGAAGTCATATTTCACTTCGTTCATTAGCAAGGGATAACGTCCGGTTAGGGTGTCAACCAGCAGGCTCTTTCCTCCACCGTTGGGTCCGACGATGGCGATGTGTTCACCTTCGTTGAATTGCAGGTTCACTGGTTCTTTCATCCGGTATGCCGGATGGCGGGTTATGCCGTTTTCGATGGTAATGATATGTTGCATTGTTTTTTATATTATAATTGAGCACAAAGACGCAAATACGCAGAGTTGTTATTGTTAAAGCAAAGTTTCCTGTTTTTAGAGAAGCAGAGCATGTGGAGAGATAATTCTCGGCAAATCTCTGTGGGTTTGGTTTTTCCTAAAAAGGAGTTCTTCGCGATTTTGTGTCTTAATGTTCTTGTTTCCATAAATCATTGGTGTATTATCGTAGCTGAGCGAGGAGCTACTTGGAGTTGGTTTCCCGTTATTGTGCCAAGTCCCAGTACCAAATCAACTTTTCCATTCTGGCATACCACCCAATACTTTCCTTCTGGGATATTCACTTTTACGGCTTCTGTGCGTGCATTGAGCACTACTATTGTGTTGAGCCAAGCATCTCCACATGGGTTCCCTTTCAGGCGGAAAGCTACAACGCTAGAAGCAGGCACGGGGATAAATTCTAAATGTTCTCTTATTAAAGCAGCATCTCCCATGCGGAAGGCTGGATGCCCCTTGCGCATGGCTATCAACCCTCGGTAATAATCGAATACGTCACGATGCAATGTCTTGTCATTCCAGCGGATGGCATTTACTTCATCTGGCAGGTTATACGGGTTAGGTTTCCCTTGTCTTGTGCGCAAGAATTCATCTCCCGCGAACAAGAACGGCACTCCTTGCGAGGTAAGGAGGGCAGTAGCCGCCAGTTTTTGCAGCGAACCTAGTTCCTGCACTGAAGTTCCTGGAAGTGTTGCCTTCAAACGGTCGGTGAGGCACAAGTCATCATGGCAACTGACATAGCTGATGAATTGCAGTGGAGAACCCGTACATGAGTCATTGGGAGTCAAGGGATATGTGCCTCCCGATATGCCGAAACGTACGCCTTGTTCGTGGTTTGGTCTGCCAATCAGGAAAGCTCCTTTCTTGTCATTTCCGAACGGCCCGCGCAAACTATCGCGGAATTCGTCGCGGAAGACTGCTATTCCGGGCATTTTGTTCACGTTCTCTTTCATGGCGAGCAGGTCGGGCGAAAGGCTTGGAACTGATGCCGCCCATCCCTCGCCGCAGATGAAGATGGCAGGGTCAATACGGTCAAGTGCATGACGTACGGCACGCATTGTCTCTGCATCGTGTAAGCCCATCAAGTCGAAACGAAATCCGTCGATGTGGTACTCTTTTGCCCAATAACAGACTGATTCCACAATAAAGCGGCGCATCATCGCTCGTTCGCTGGCAGTTTCGTTTCCGCATCCCGATCCATTAGCAAAATTTCCTTTCGCATCCTTGCGATAGAAATATCCTGGGACAGTACGTTCAAACACACTTCCTTGAACAGTAAACGTATGATTATATACTACGTCCATAATTACACGGATACCCGCATTGTGTAAAGCTTGTATCATCTGTTTAAACTCGCGGATACGCACTTGGGGATTATAAGGGTCTGTAGCATACGAGCCTTCAGGCACGTTGTAATTCTTCGGGTCATATCCCCAGTTGTATTGGGTACGTTCGGGATGGCTTTCGTCGATGGAAGCAAAGTCAAACACAGGCATCAGCTGTACATGCGTTACCCCTAGCTCTTTCAGATGTGCAAGTCCTGTATGTTCTCCCATCCATGTATGTGTAGTATCTTCTGTCAAGGCAAGGTATTTACCCCGGTATTTCATGCCTCCTGTGCTATCCGTGGTAAAATCGCGTAAGTGCATTTCGTAAATGATGGCATCTTGCAAGCTTTTTGCCGTCGGACGGCGATCGTTCTCCCAATCGGCGGGGTCGGTTTCTTTCATATCGATAATGGCTGCCCGGTTTCCGTTTACGCCCACTGCCTTTGCCCATAGTCCTGGTGTGTCACCTTGCCACACATCGTTTATCCGCACATTAAAAGTATAGAAACAGCCTTTTAAATCGCCTTCTACCGATGTTCTCCACATACCGTCTTCGGCCGGCTCCATGTCAACCATTCGTTTTGCAGACCCTCCTTGTCCGGTTTCATACACTAGCACTTTTACTTGTTGGGCGGTAGGTGCCCACAAGGCGAAATTGGTATGCAAAGGGGTATATGTCATTTCTTCCCACTTCCCTTCGTATACCGGATACTCATCGTAGGAAGCATACGAAACAGAATGTGGCTGGCAAGCGAAAATCATTGTAGTTAACATTCCCATCAACAATATTGTTTTTATATTCATTGTCTGTATATTTATTACTCATCACAGATGGTGCAAATATTAAAACTTCTATGTGCTGCTGTGGTGAACAAGCTTACATCATTTCACGATCTTCTCCGGATGTTTCCGAAGATAGTCTTTCCATCCCGAATAGGCATCGGGAAGTGCCGGACGCCCCATCTGTAAGTAATGGCAATAGGCGGCGCCCAGTGCATCGGTGGCATCCATAAAGGGACCCATTTCTGAGTCGGGGATGTGGAGCATCCGTTTCAGCATATTTGCTACCTGCTCTTTGCTGGCCTGTCCGTTTCCCGTTATCGCCATCTTGATTTTCAAAGGTGCATATTCGGTTACGGGGATATCACGGCACAAAGCTGCCACTATCGCTACTCCTTGCGCACGTCCCAGCTTCAGCATAGACTGGACGTTTTTTCCGAAGAATGGGGCTTCAATGGCAAGTTCATCGGGCAGGTACGAAGCGATGATGCCCTGCACGCGCTGGTAGATATGTTTCAGTTTCAGATAAGGGTCACCGCATTTGCGAAGGTCGATGACTCCCAGTGTTATCACTTCAGGCTTAATGCCGGTCACTTTCAAGACACCATAGCCCATAATGTTCGTGCCCGGATCGATGCCCAGAATAATCTTTTCCCTTACAGGCTGTATCACGCGATGACCTCCATCAAGGTAGGAAAACCTATCACCTTGTCTTTAAACGTTCTTTTTAGTTCCTCATTCAGGTGTGCTCCCACCTGCGTGTGCCAGCGGTGCAGTGCGGCACTGTCTTCCACTTCCCATTGCAAAGAGAAGCACTCGCTGTCCTGCTCCTTATGGCTCAGGATGCGCAAGATGCGCGGGTTGCTCAACTCTCCCGATTTTTCTGCCTCGGGAATATAACATTCGTGAAGCCAGATGACGAAATTGCGTGCGTCAGCCATCTCCACGTGAAAGGTCGTATTGTAAATCAACATAATTTTTGAGCTTTAAATTACCCTGCAAATTTAGATATAAATCTCGATTTATAGGCTAGAGTGAGAAGAAAAAAGTCAAGCCTTCATGGTTCTTTCATTTAAAGTCGTGTAAAAGGTCTTGTTTTGGCATAAGTGAAGATATGGCTTATTTTCTTTGATTTTCAAAGTTTTTCGGTAATGTGACTGATGAAGCCATGTCCGAAAGGATTCTTCATTCATTGGCGGTTCTATCATGAACAGATTAGTTTTAGCACCGATATTGTCGCATCTACAGTAAGAAGCTGTTTTGAATTTCTCCAAAAAGTTTTTCTTGGCTTGATGTATCTGTTTTCGTGTGTGCTTTGGGCGATTTTTTGGTCCTTTTCGCTCCTGTTCTTCGTCAG
>NZ_NFJA01000043.1:0-32184 GCF_002159615.1 Bacteroides sp. An279 | reverse complement strand
AAAAGTTTTTCTCGTCTTGATGTATCCGTTTTCGTGTGTGCTTTGGGCGATTTTTTGGTCCTTTCCGCTTCTGTTCTTCGTCAGATAGCCCGCTATCTTCCTCATCACATAAGCGGAAATGCCTCAAAAACTCATCCCAAATCATCGCACGATAAATTCAAAACCGTTTCTAAAATCGTAAATATTGAATCCCGCAAACATCCCATGTAGGGGCAAAATGCGGATATTCATTTAGTAAATAGTCAAATCGTAAATTTAAAAGACTCTGTGTCCTCTGCGGTGAAATATCCATTCAGTTCTGTGCCAGGCGGTACTCGTTAGGGGCAAGACCGGTGATTTTCTTGAAGATGAAATTGAACTGCTGGAGAGTAGGGAAGCCCAGGCGGGAAGCTATCGCCGCTACGCTATCGGTATTTGCCAGAAGCATCTTTCTGGCGGTATCCAGGCGTTTCAGCTGGAAATACTCGTGCAGGTTTTTTCCGGTCTCGAATCGTAGCAGGTCGTTGAAATATGCCACAGACAGCTTCAGTTGTTCTGCACAATAGTCAGGGGTGGGCAATATACCGTGTTTCAGTTGGTCTGATGTGATATAATTATCCAGTATCCTGTCCATGTGGCGTAACAGAGCTTTGTTTTTATCTTCGCGGGTAATGAACTGCCGTTCGTAATAACGCGTGCAATAATCCAGTAACAGTTCGATGTAGTGCGAGATAAGCGTGCGGCTGAACCGGTCGATGGGGTGGCGCAGTTCTTCTTCCGTTTCTTGAAGGCATGTCACGATTTTGTTTTTCTCGCGCAGGGAGAGGTGCAGGGCTTCCTCTTTCCGGTAGGCGAAAAACGAATAATGCCCGAGGCTATGTTCGAGCGTAGTGTTGTAAAGCAAGTCGGGATGGAAAGCAAGCAGCCATCCTTGTGTCGGAAGTACGTGCTTGTCATTGATGCCAAACGAGTGTTGGGGAGGCAAGAAGACCATGGTGGCGGTGGAGAAATCGTAATATTTCCGTCCGCAACAGCATTCCTCTTCCATACCGTTTTCTATCAGCAAGACGGTATAGAAATCAAATCGGATAGCCTGTTGTGTCACATTCGCATTGTCCAGGCGGATGACGCTGGCTTGTGGGTGCAAGGTTTTGCATCCCAGGCAGCAGTTGCATTGGTGTACGGTCTTGATGTCTAATGTTTCTTTCATTGTTTTCTTGCATCTGTTACGGGACGCAAAGATAGACTTTTATCTGCAATCCTTTTATACCCGTTTTACGGAGTGATGTATCGAAATTACTTTTATCCGTAATTCGGGTAAGTTTGTTATCCGAATTTGGTGTATCTTTGCACGCGGAATAAACTGCACTCTATGAATTTCGGAAAAAACGATTTATTGGTACTGATACGTGAAGGTCGTCCGATGACCCTTCGCCAGCAACTTCTGCTTACGGTTCAGCTGAGTATACCGGCGATGGTAGCCCAGTTGTCGTCTATTGTGATGCAATACATCGATGCTGCCATGGTGGGCAGCCTGGGTGCCAATGCCTCGGCATCCATCGGGCTGGTATCCACTTCTACGTGGTTGTTTTCGGGCTTGTGTAGTGCGGCATCTACCGGTTTTGCCGTACAGGTGGCGCATTGCATTGGTGGAGGGAAGTTTAAGGAAGCACGCCAGGTGTTGCGCCAGTCCCTTGTAGCTGTGTCGTTATTCAGTATTCTTCTGGCAAGTATCGGCATGGGTATCAGCGGTGCCTTGCCCTATTGGTTGGGCGGTGAAGAGGTCATCAATCACGATGCTTCGGTTTATTTCCTGATTTATGCGGCTTTCCTTCCCATGATGCAGTTGTGTTTCCTGACGGGAGGCATGTTGCGTTGTAGTGGAAATATGCGTGTACCCAGTATGCTGAACGTGCTGATGTGTATGCTGGATGTGGTGTTCAATTATTTTCTTATTTTCCCTTCCCGTCACATTTCTCTGTTTGGGATGGAAGTGTTTATGCCTGGTGCCGGATGGGGGGTGGCAGGAGCTGCTTTGGGGACGGGGCTTGCCGAACTGGTTGTGGCAGGTCTGATGTTATGGTTTCTGGTGACCCGTTCTTCCGAATTGGGGCTGATGCACGAAAAGGGACGTTTTCGTCCTACATCGGCTGTATTGAAAAAGGCTGCCCGTATCGGGGGGCCGATGGGCATTGAGCACGCAGTGATTTGCGGCGCACAGATTCTTACTACGGTTATTGTGGCACCTTTGGGAGTATTCGCCATAGCGGCTAATTCGTTTGCTATAACGGCAGAGAGCTTGTGCTACATGCCGGGTTATGGCATAGCAGATGCTGCTACTACTCTGGTAGGGCAGAGCATGGGTGCCGGGCGTAGAGACTTGACACGGCGTTTTGCCCGCATCACGGTAGGAATGGGCATGACGGTAATGGGCATCATGGGGGTAATCATGTATGTGGCTGCCCCGTTGATTATAGGTACGATGACGCCCGATGCCGAAGTGCTGGAACTGGGCGTAATGGCATTGCGTATCGAGGCTTTTGCCGAACCGATGTTTGCCGCGGCAATAGTGGCTTACGGTGTCTTTGTAGGAGCCGGCAGCACCATTATTCCGTGTCTGATGAATTTTTTCAGCATTTGGGCGGTGCGTCTTACGCTGGCGGCATCGCTGGCTCCGTCGATGGGCTTGAAAGGCGTATGGCTTGCCATGTGTATCGAATTATGTTTCCGCGGATTTATCTTCCTTGTCCGGCTTGAACGTGGCAAATGGATGAACTTGAAATGATTAAAACCGGTAGCCCAGTCCCAGCATCAGGTTGTTGGGGTCGCGGAAGTTGCTCAGTTGATATCCCACATGCAGGAAGACGCGGCGTGTGACGAATGTTTTCAGGGCAAGAATCTGGTAAAATCCTTTGGTGTCTTCTCCTTTGTAGATAAGGTTGCGTCCTATACCGAGGTTGATGCTGAATATCGGCATGGTCAGTTCGGCACGCAGGGAAAGTCCTACGGCAAACTGTTCGCGGAAAGACGGGCGGTAGAATTGTTTTTGGTTGGTGTCATGTTCGGTTCCGGCTACATGGTTTTTCAGGTTGGCGCTTTCGTCGTATTGTGCATCCAGCGAGATGCCGGCACGGAAATACCGGTTGACCCGGTAGAGTGGATTGAAGTTGAACCCGATTACCCCGAACGAGCCGGGTACAAGGTATCGCTCGTCGGGCCAGATGATGCCTCTGCGCCGGGTGGCTCCGTATAAAATAATGTCATAACTGAATGGGGAACCTTGTAGGAGAGCTTTTTCTTGCGGGTGAGTTTTGGGGGTTGTTTTTTCAGCTCCGAAAGTACGTACCAGTCCGATACGTCCCCCTACGGTGTTGACACCCGAATTGGGGTAATTGCTGTTCCCGTTCGAATAATGTGTGGTTTCTATCCCTGCGGTCAGATGCCATTGTGGGGCGAGTTGCCAGTTCAGGTAGATGCCGGCATTCAGGTAAGCATTGATTTTCGAACCTACCACATCGTTGTACGGGTTGCTTGTCTCGTTATACTTTTTCCATCCGAATGAGGCTCCGAAGTTCCATTCGTAGTCTAGTGTCAGGTGAGGGGTGAGCCGGGCTATTTGTGAACCTTGGAACACATATACACTGACGGGGTTTCCCAGTTCCGAAGGGTTGAAAAAAGAAGTATATGCTATGCCGATGCCCTGATAGGCATGCGGATAGAGTTTTCCCAAATACGAGTCTTTATCGAATCGGAAGGCATATTTCAGATGTGCCGAAAGTACGGTGTTGATAGGTTTTCCTTGTGCATTTTCGCCTTCAAAAAAACTTTTGGTAGGCAATACATATCCCGGGCGGATATCGAAACCTATCTGGTGGTGTATCGGGTGATGGGTAAGCGAGTCGGGTTCGGTATGTCCGGCAAGGGTTCCCCCGATACAAAAGAAGGCGAATAGGAGGCAGAGCAAGATAAATCTATCGGTCTTTTTCATAATCTCGTATCTTTTTGCATTCAAAGGTAAGTCAATCCGATGAAACGGACAAACATTTCGGAAACGAAAAATGGGTATGCATTGGAATGCTGTCTTTAACTTTCGCTCTTTCTTCTGCGGCTTATTTCACTTTTTTGTCGTATATTTGTCGCAAACAGTAAAAAGAAAGAAGGATATGGATAATACTGAAAAATTGAAGATAGAAGAGCGGATTGTGGATATGTTGAAAACCGTTTACGACCCTGAGATTCCGGTCAATGTGTACGATTTGGGACTGATTTACAAGATTGACCTTCAGGATGACGGAGAAGTGGTGGTGGATATGACGCTTACGGCTCCCAATTGTCCCGCCGCCGAGTTCATCATGGAAGATATCCGGCAGAAGATAGAGTCGGTAGAGGGGGTGAAAGCAGCCCAGATCAATCTGGTCTTCGAGCCGGAATGGGACAAGGACATGATGAGCGAAGAAGCAAAACTGGAGTTAGGATTTTTATAAAAACAGGTAATGATGGATGCGATGAAGAATGTATATTTTTTGTCGGATGCGCATTTAGGCTCGCGGGCTATTGCGCATAGCCGCACTCAGGAACGCCGTTTGGTCAATTTCCTCGACAGTATTAAGGAACGGGCTTCGGCTGTGTATCTCTTGGGGGATATGTTCGACTTTTGGTACGAATTCAAGCTGGTTGTGCCTAAGGGATATACCCGTTTCTTGGGCAAATTGTCTGAATTGACCGACCGGGGAGTGGAAGTGCATTTCTTCATCGGAAACCACGATATCTGGTGTGGTGATTATCTGGAGAAAGAATGCGGAGTGATTCTGCACCGGGAACCGCAGACGTGCGAGATTTACGGAAAGGAGTTCTTCCTGGCTCATGGCGACGGGCTGGGCGATAATGACCGTAAGTTTCATTTGCTCCGGATGATGTTTCATAGTCATACTTTACAACGTATGTTCTCGATGTTGCATCCGCGCTGGAGTGTAGAACTGGGACTGGAGTGGGCGAAGCATAGTCGCCAGAAGCGGGAAGAGGGGAAAGAGCCTCCTTATATGGGTGAAGATAAAGAACCGTTGGTGTTGTTTACAAAGAAATACCTGAAAACGCATCCTGATATCAATTATTTTATTTTTGGCCATCGCCACATCATGCTCGACCTGATGTTGAGCCGCACATCGCGTCTCCTGATTCTGGGCGATTGGATATCCGAGTTCTCGTATGCCGTATTCGATGGTGAGAATCTTTTTATGGAACAGTTCATCGAAGGAGAGACGGAAGTCAGGTAACAAGGTGACAAGTTGACGATTTGACAAGGTGACAAGTTGACGAGGTAACAAGGGGACGAGGTTTTGAATAGTGTTGCATACTTCAACCCAAGTTTTTGAAACCTCGTCACCTTGTTCCCTCGTCACCTAGTTCCCTCGTCACCTTGTTCCCTCGTCACCTTGTTCCCTCGTCACCTTGTTCCCTCGTCACCTTGTTCCCTCGTCACCTAGTTCCCTCGTTACCTTGTTCCCTTGTTCCCTTGTTACCTTGTCAACTGATTTATCTTGCCACTTCACCGTTTTCGTGTTTGGCGAGCAAGCCTTCCACTTCGGCAACTTTCACCATATTGTAGTCGCCTGCAATGGTATTTTTCAGTACAGAGGCCGCCGTAGAAAAGTCTACGCGCTTCTGTTCATCTTCAAAAGCGTGTTGGGCATACAGCATGGCACCGCAGAAAGCATCGCCTACACCAACGCAATCTACCACTTCATCAATGTCGAACACACGGGTATGTTTCATAGTGCCGTGCGAATAAAGGATGCCGGCAAAGGTATGGTGTACCGAGCTGATGACGTTGCGCAGGGCAATGTAGATGTATTTGCAGTTGGGAATCTGTTCACTGATGCCTTTGCAGAAAGCTTCGTAGGCTTCCAGGTCGTATGCTTCTCCATTGCGTGTGGCTTTGAATCCCGGTGCTTTCAGTCCTGTAACCAAAGCATACTCTCCTTCGCTTCCGAACATGATGTCGCTCGAAACCATCAGGGGACGCAATACTTCCTGTGCGCTTTTCCCGTAGTTCCACAGGTTTTTACGGTAATTGATATCATACGAAATGGTCAGTCCCATTTCCTTGGCTGTGTCAATGGCTTCTTTACATACATCGGCAAGTCCCGGTGTAAGAGCCGCATCGATGCCCGACCAGTGGAAGATGGAAGCGTCTTTGAATGCATCACGCCAGTTTATCATGCCGGGTTTCAGTTCTGAGAAAGCCGAATGTTCGCGGTCGTATATCACTTTTGAATTACGCATGGCGGCTGCTTTCTCCATATAATATGTTCCTAAGCGGTTGCCTCCCGTCAGTACATGTCCTGTTCCAATGTTGTGCGAACGCAGTTCGGACAGGCAGGTATCTCCCAGTGCATTGTCGGGCAGGCGGGTTATGAATTCCACTTCTCCTCCGAAATTGGCAATGGAAATGGCAACATTGGCCTCACTTCCTCCATAGTTGACCAGAAAATCATGGCTTTGTTGTATGCGAAGATTGTCGGGAGTGGTAAGACGGAGCATGATCTCACCGAATGTTACAACTTTTTTTTTCATATTCTATGTGTTTAAGTTCTTGGATGAGGGAGGACAAAAAAAGACATCCCCAGAAGCCGCTTTTTGTCTCTGCCCGTGCAAAGATAATGAAAAGCGACTTACGGGGATGCCCTTTTATAAACCTATTTAATGATTATTTACTTAATTGCGTTCGTTCAGGATGTTCATCGTGTCGGTTGCAATGGTCAGCTCTTCATCGGTCGGGATAACTACGACTTTCACTTTCGAGTCATCGGTAGATATGATGGCTTCTTCGCCGCGCACCTTGTTTCTTTCATCATCGATTTTCACACCCAGGTATTCCAGGTTCTTGCAGACAGCAGCACGTGCACTCGACTGGTTTTCGCCTACACCGCCTGTGAAAAGAATGACATCCACGCCGTTCATGGCTGCTGCGTATGCACCAATGTATTTGGTGATACGGTAGAAATACATCTTTTCGGTCAGAATAGCACGTTCTTCGCCATTTTGTACGGCAGCTTCCAGTTCGCGCATATCACTCGATTTTTCGAACATGCCCAATACACCGCTCTTCTTGTTCAGCAATGTAGACATTTCATCGGGGGTAAGTCCTTCCTTTTTCATGATGTAAGTGATGGCACCTCCATCTATGTCGCCGCTGCGTGTACCCATCATCAAGCCTTCCAATGGGGTCAGTCCCATACTGGTATCAATACATTTCCCGTCTTTTACGGCAGCAATAGAACCTCCGTTTCCGATATGGCAGGTGATGATACGGCTTCCCTCTTGCGGGATTCCCAAAAATTCGCATACGCGTTTTGATACGTAGCGGTGAGAAGTGCCGTGGAAACCATAACGGCGGATACCGTATTTTTCAAAATAGCGGTAAGGGATGGCATACAGGTAAGCGTAATCGGGCATCGTCTGGTGGAAAGCTGTATCGAATACGGCTACTTGTGGAACTTCGGGTAATAATTGCTGTACGGCATAAATACCTTTCAAGTTGGCTGGATTATGGAGCGGACCCAGATCGCAACATTCTTCTACGGCGGCGATTACGGCATCATCAATCAGCACAGAACCACTGAACTTGGTTCCTCCGTGCAATACACGATGGCCTACGGCATTGATTTCGTGCAGGCTCTTCACAGCTCCATATTCGGGGCTGGTCAGTGTGTCGAAGATGAACTGTACGCCGGTGGTATGTTCGGGCACATCTTTCTCGATGATTTTCTTTTCACCGTTCGGCAAGGTCAGTTTCAGGAAAGACCCCGGCAAACCTATTTTTTCGATGCCGCCTTGTGCAAGGACTTGTTTGGTAGTCATTTCATACAATTTGTATTTGATGGATGAACTGCCGCAATTGAGTACTAATACTTTCATATATAGTTGATTTGTTATTTTTATGGTTAGGACATGGTTATTCTTGTGCTTTCGCCGCAATAGCCTGGTTGGCTGTGATGGCAATCATCTTGTATACATCGTCAATGCAGCAGCCGCGCGACAGGTCATTGACCGGACGGGCGATACCCTGAAGAATCGGACCTACCGCAGTGGCATGTCCTAAGCGTTCTACCAGCTTGTAAGAAATGTTACCTACTTCCAGGCTGGGTACTACCAGTACATTGGCATATCCGGCGATTTCCGAACCCGGAGCCTTGCTCTGTCCGATTCTCGGAACCAAAGCGGCGTCTGCCTGCATTTCTCCGTCAATCTTCAGTGCCGGATCCATTTCCTTGGCAATCTTCAGCGCTTCTACCACTTTGTCTACCACTTCGTGTTTAGCCGACCCCTTGGTGGAGAAGCTCAGCATGGCTACGCGTGGTTCGATACCTGCAACGGCTTTAGCAGTGCGGGCGGTGCAGACAGCAATCTGTGCCAATTGGCCTGCATCGGGAACCGGAGTAACGGCTACGTCACCCATAACGATTACACCATTGTCGCCACATTCGGGGGCGTGAGTCAATAAGAGCATGGCACCGGATACACACGTGATGCCCGGAGCAGTCTTGATAATTTGCAATGCCGGACGCAATACATTGCCGGTCGTGTTGCGGGCTCCGGCAAGCTGGCCGTCGGCATCACCTGCCTTAATCATCAGGCAGCCGTAATACAGCGGGTCGAGCACCAGTTTGCGGGCTTCTTCGATGGTCAAGCCCTTTTTCTTCCGCAGTTCGCACAATAATTGTGCGTATGCTTCTTTTTTCGGGCTGGTTTCGGGATCGATGATGGTAGCTTTATGGATGTTACCCAAACCCCATTCTTTTGCGAGCGCCATGATTTCATCGGGATTGCCCAACAAAGTCAGGTCGGCCACACCATCTGTCAATATCTGATTGGCAGCTTTCAACGTACGTTCTTCTGTTCCTTCCGGAAGCACAATGTGCTGTTTGTTCGCTTTTGCGCGTTCAACAATTTGACTAATTAAATCCATAGATTTGTATATTTTTTAATATGTGATTCTTTTTGTTGTGTGCGATAACGCTTTTCTCATACCGCACTGCAAAAATACGTTTTTTTGTAATATCAAGTTTGCAAAGACGGCTTTTTTTTTCGGAAGAAGTAGAGAATTTTAATATGTTTGACAGCAGGAAAAATAAAAAAGCCCGTTTCTGTACAAGATAACACCAGAATGTTTACCTTTGCGTCCGTTTTCAATAGTTAAAGTTTTTAGGATATGGTTCGTCAGTGTTCAATTTTATTTGGATGCCTTGCGCTGGGGGAACTGGTAGTTTACCTCACGGGAATCCACCTGCCTTCGAGTATCATCGGGATGCTTCTGCTCACGTTGTTCTTGCAGCTGGGATGGATTAAGCTGGAATGGGTACAGGGGCTGAGCAATTTCTTGGTTGCAAACCTGGGTTTCTTTTTTGTTCCTTCGGGAGTTGCGTTAATGCTTTATTTCGATATTATCCGGGCGCAGTTCTGGTCCATAGTCGTTGCTACGCTGGTCAGCACAGTACTGGTATTGGTCGTTACAGGTTGGGTACATCAAATCGTCAGAAAACATGGATTTTTTCACAAATAAGTTCTTTTTGCTTGCCATTACTTTCGGGTTTTATTTTCTTTCGAAAGTGATACAGAAGAAGACGGGATGGCTCATTCTGAATCCCATCCTGTTGGCTATCGCATTGCTGATATGCTTTTTGCAATGTACGGACGTTTCTTACGAGACTTATTCCGAGGCAGGATCGCTGGTCGAGTTTTGGCTGAAGCCTGCCGTGGTAGCATTGGGGGTTCCCTTGTATTTGCAGTTGAAAATGATAAAGAAACAGCTTATGCCGATTCTCATTTCTCAGTTGGCGGGTTGTGTGGTAGGGCTGGTTGCCGTAACGGTTATTGCCAAGGTGATGGGGGCTTCGCCCGAGGTGATCATGTCTTTGGCTCCGAAGTCGGTTACGACACCGATTGCCATGGAAGTGTCGAACGCCGTAGGCGGCATTCCTTCCTTGACCGCAGCCGTAGTGATTGTAGTAGGGCTGTTTGGTGCCATCTGTGGATTTAAGGTGTTGCAGGTGGGGCATGTAGGAAGCCCTATCGCACAAGGCTTGTCGATGGGTACGGCTTCGCATGCCGTAGGCACTTCGCGGGCAATGGAAATAAGCGGCAAATACGGTGCATACGCCAGTCTGGGGCTGACATTGAACGGTATTCTGACCGCCTTGCTGGCTCCTACCATCCTGCATCTGCTGGGACTTTATTAACCGTTTCTTCTGTTATGCACAAGTTATTAACAGGCTGTTCATAACTGTTGATAACTTGTGCATAGCCTTATGGCGGGCAAAAGTCTCGGTTGATTTTGTGTGATGCAGTTGCTTGCGGAGCAGGACGCAACTATATACATTGCGTGCTATATATAGTTGCGCGGATAAATGCAGATAAGTGCATGGTTGGTAAGATTATTAATCTTCCGGCTGTAAGATTATTAATCTTACGCGTGCAAGATTATTAATCTTGCAGAAAGGTCAGTTATCTGGTGCGTTTGTCCTGTAAAACCATCCGAATGTATTTCGCGATTCCATAAGTTTTCTTACCTTTGCCGTAGTAATAAATTAACCTAATCTTTTAGTTCTATGTATCCATTAAAGTTTAAACCGATTTTAAAATCGACCATTTGGGGAGGAGAGAAAATCATTCCGTTCAAACACCTTGACATCCAGCAAGAGCAAGTAGGAGAAAGTTGGGAAATCTCGGACGTTCCGGGTGATGAGTCTGTGGTGGCAAACGGTGCTGACGCAGGGAAAAACCTTACACAGATGGTAGATGAATATAAAGCGGCTCTGGTAGGGGAGAGCAACTACAAACGTTTCAACGGCAAATTCCCTTTACTTATCAAGTTTATCGATGCTTGCCAGGACTTGTCTATTCAGGTGCATCCGGATGACGAACTGGCGATGAAACGTCATCAGTCGCTGGGCAAGACCGAGATGTGGTATGTTATCGGCAACGATGGCGGAAAAGCCCATTTGCGTTCGGGCTTGTCAAAGCAGATTACGCCCGAAGAGTATGCGCAGATGATTGCCGACAATACTATTTGTGACGCGCTTGCCGACTATGCGGTTCAGCCGGGTGATGTGTTCTTCTTGCCTGCCGGACGTATCCATAGCATCGGAGCCGGATGTTTTATCGCCGAAATCCAGGAGACTTCGAACATTACTTACCGTATTTATGATTTCAACCGTAAAGACAAGAACGGCAATACGCGCGAACTGCATACCGAGCTTTCGAAAGATGCCATCGACTATACGGTGAATGAAGATTACCGTACGCATTACACGCCGAAGCAGAACGAACCGGTAGAACTGGTGGCGTGTCCTTATTTCACCACTACGGTGTACGACTTGACCGAACCGATGGAAATGGATTATAGCGAGCTTGACTCGTTTGTGATTTATATCTGTATGGAAGGGGCTTGTAGTGTGACCGACAATGAGGGCAACCAACTTTCGCTTCAGGCAGGCGAGTCGGTATTGTTCCCGGCTACTACCCAGAAGCTTTCGGTAAAACCGGAAGGGCAGGTGAAATTCCTTGAAACTTATGTTTGATAATTGCGAGTATAAATAAAGGTTAAGGAGCAAAAGAAAGTGTGTGGTTAAGAAAACATACTTTCTTTTGCGCCTTTATTGTGTATAAATGTAAAATGATGAATACGAAAAATTGGTTTATCTCTGTATGGATGTGTTTGCTTGTATGGGCGGTCACACCTCTTTTTGCGGAAAATTATCCTTATCGTAGTGATGTGCTGTGGGTAACGGTACCCGACCATCCCGACTGGCTTTATCAAGTGGGCGAGCAGGCAAAGGTGGAGGTGCAGTTTTATAAATATGGTATCCCTCAGGATGGAATAGAAGTGGCTTATGAGCTGGGAGAGGATATGATGCCGGCACACCGTAGCGGAAAGGTTGTGCTGAAAAACGGACGTGCCGTCATTCAGTTGGGTACGATGAATCAGCCCGGATTCCTGGATTGCCGGCTTACGGCAACCATAGACAGGCAGACCTACAGACATCATGTAAAGGTGGGATTCTCTCCTGAAAAATTGCAGCCTTATACACAGCTCCCTGATGACTTCAACGCGTTTTGGGAAAAGAATTTGGCTGAGGCTGCCAGGTGTCCGATGGAATATACCATAGAGCCAGCTCCCGAATATGCTTCGGAAACGACCGAATGTTTTCTGGTCAAGTTGCAATGTTTCCGTCCCGGTTCGTATGTATATGGTTATCTGACCCGTCCCAAGGCTTCGGGCAAATATCCCGTGGTACTTTGTCCTCCGGGTGCGGGAGTAAAGACCATTAAAGAGCCTGGGCGTCATATTTATTATGCCGAAGAAGGATGCATCCGTATGGAAATGGAGATTCATGGACTGAATCCGAAAATGACCGGCAAAGAGTTTAAGGAGATATCGGCGGCTTTCGGCGATTACCTGACGTTCGGTATTGATGACCGCGAGAATTATTACATGAAGAAAGTCTACATGGCATGTGTGCGTGCCATCGATTACCTCACTTCTTTGCCCGACTGGGACGGGAAGAATGTTATCGTACAAGGCGGAAGCCAAGGCGGGGCACTGGCACTGGTAACGGCTGGACTGGATAAGCGTGTAACGGCTTGTGTGGCAAATCATCCGGCATTGAGTGACATGGCAGGATATAAGGCAGGACGTGCCGGAGGTTATCCTCATTTTTTCAAGCGTTATCAGGATATGGATACACCTGCGAAAATCCGTACTATGGCCTATTATGATGTGGTCAACTTTGCCCGGCGCATCAAGGTGCCGGTCTATATGACATGGGGGTATAATGACAATACATGCCCTCCTACTACCAGCTACATTGTTTATAATGTATTGACCTGCCCCAAGGAGGCGCTGATAACCCCCATTAACGAACACTGGACTTCGGAAGCAACAGAATACGGACATCTGAAATGGATTCAGAGACATTTAAGGTAACCGTTGTATTGGGATTCAGTCTGTGAATGTGTTCTGGGACTCAAAGAATATCTTCTGAAAAAAGCGTGCCTGCATACTATGAGAACAATAGTAGTGCAGGCACACCGAAAATGAAAACCAAAATGTGCAAAAAATTAGAAACGGTTTCTAAATCCGTCTGGCGGATTATACTTCTACCAGTTTATATTTAGGTACCATGATCTTCATCATAATCCAACTGAACAGGTAGGCGAGCGATGCTACGATGAATACAATCATGTAGCCGGCATCGATACCCTGAAAACCAAGGAAAGACATGTTGGTTTCTTTCGAATAAGTAAATAGCAAACCCGAGCACTGGTTGAAAAGCAAGCAGCCTACACCACCTGCCATACCACCGATGCCTGTAACGGTAGCTACGGCCGATTTCGGGAACATATCACTTACTACTGAATAGACATTTGCACTCCAACTCTGGTGTGCTGCACCGATGATACCGATGATGATAATCGGATACCAGCAAGAAGCTGCACCGGTCGACTGGGCAAACAAACCTATCAATGGGAAGAACGAGAAAATCAGCATGGCTTTCATTCTGCCTTTATAGGGGTCCATTTTTTGCTTTTCAACAAAGAATGTAGGCAGATAACTTCCGTAAAGCGACAACATCGAAATCAGATACAGTGTAAAGATCAGCATCATTCCCATGGTAGAGTCTGAACTGTATCCGTATACATCACGGATATATGCCGGAGCCCAAAACAGGAAGAACCACCATACACCATCGGGCAGGAAACGTCCGAAGATGACCGCCCATGTCTGGCGGAAAGTGAAGCATTTCCAAAGTCCGATTTTCGGTCCGTCATTATTGTCTTTGCTGACCGTATTTTCGGCTATTGCATCCTGTTCGATGTATTCAAGTTCAGCTTTGTTCACATGCTTGTTGTCACGTGGCTTGTCGTAGAATTTGTAGAACAAAATCATCCAGAGCAGCCCGACTCCACTCATTACGATGAATGCCATTTCCCAGCCGAAAGCACGTGCAATGCCCGGTATGATGAACGGGGCTACCAGAGCACCTACTTGTGCACCTGCATTGAACAAGCCGGTAGCGAAGCCACGGTCTTTCTTCGGAAAATATTCGGCAGTAATCTTGATGGCTGAAGGGAAATTGCCCGATTCACCGATGGCAACAATGCACCGCATGAATACAAACAGCCAGACACTGACAGTTGATACCGCCAGTGCGATATTTCCAGTAGCTTTGATGGCGGCAAGGTTTTCGCGTGCGGCTCCGAAAGTGAACATCCAGTCGCCACTTACGATGCCATTGGTCAGTATGCCGGTAAAAGCATGTAAGAATGCACCCACTACCCATGTGCCGAAGGCAATGAGATAACCGCGGCGCGTACCTACTTTATCGATAAACTTTCCGATGAACAGCATACTGATGGCGTAAACTAACGAGAATACACCCGTGATGGTTCCATAATTGGCATCCGACCAGTTCAGTTCGGGAGCGATAAAGTCTTTATAGGTAAGCGATAGAACCTGACGGTCCATATAAGTTGCTGCGGTAGCCAAGAATAGCATGCTACAGATTACCCAGCGGTAATTGCTCATCTTCGCTCCGGTATTAGTTGAATTGTTCATGGTATTGAATCTTGTTTTTATCGTTTAGATAGTTTTTAGTTAATAAATGACGGGAGGGTGCTTATCTCATTTCTGTGTAAGAAATCTTGTCCATATCTCCATAGTCCAGGTTCTCACCAGCCATACCCCAGATGAACATGTAGTTGCTGGTGCCGGCTGCTGCATGGATAGACCATTCGGGTGACATGATAGCCTGTTCGTTGGCAAGCCATACCAGACGTTCTTCTTGTGGTTCGCCCATTAAGTGGCAAATCATGTTGCCTTCAGGAACGTTGAAATAGAAATACGCTTCGATGCGGCGGCTGTGGGTATGTGCAGGCATGGTGTTCCATACACTGCCGGGTTTCAGTTCGGTCAATCCCATTTGGAGTTGGCACGGGCCTTCTTCCAGTACGTTGTTCACAATCAGCTGGTTGATGACACGGTCGTTGCTTTCTTCCATTTTTCCGGCAGGGAATGAGTTGGCTTTCAAAGAGCCTTTGCGTCCGTCGATGGTAATCAGTTGTGTCTTGTACTCTTTATGTGCCAGTGCCGAGTTGATATAGAACTTGGCAGGCTTGCTGGCATCTTTGCTCTTGAATGTCACATTTTTGTTTCCACGGCCGACGTACAGGGCTTCTTTGAATCCCAGTTCGTATTCTTTGCCATCTACGGTTACGATACCTTCGCCACCGATGTTGATGACTCCCAGTTCGCGGTTGAACAGGAAATAAGGAGCTTTCAGTGCATCAAAGGTTTCCAGTGTCAGTTCTTTGGTTGCGGGAACGGCTCCGCCGAAGATGAAGCGGTCGTACATGGAATAAGTCAGGTTGATTTGGTCGGCAACCATTACTTTTTCCATCATGAAACTGTTACGAAGTCTTTGTGTGTCGTATGTTTTTACATCTTGGGGGTTGCATGCCGTTTGCATGCGTACGTTTACTTGTGCATTTGCCGATAAAGCGGCTGCACCTAACATCATTGCAATTGCTAATTTTTTCATGTTGCTTTCGTTTTTTATAGTTTGTTTTTTATTGATTATTCAGCGTTGCGGCTTTCCTTGATAATCCGGCGTCGGTTAAAGATTGCCAAAGCCAGTGTAAAGGCAACAAGGATAATAGAACCTACAATCTTCATATTATATACAAGGTGGAAAATAGCCCATGAGAAGAGGCTTGAGGCAAAGTCGAGTGCACCTCCTTGGAACCCTTCGGGTATTTTTACGGCAGAGTCTTGTGTCTTTGCATATACGTCTTGTGCAGCTTGGGTAAAGAAAGGAGCCAAATCGGTAACGAAATAGAGTCCTACAATCAAAGCTACCAGGCCGATGATGAATGTTTTCAATACGTTGCCTTTAGTGATGGGAAGGACCGCCGGAAACAAGTAGAACATACCAGCCAGCGAGGCAAGCGGCAAGAATTGGTTTCCGGGAAGTATAACCGATAAAAATAAAGTAACAGGAATCAGTAACAACGAGACAACAAGCGTTGTAGGATGGCCGATGACCAATGCAGGGCTCATACCAATGTTCAGTCCGCTTGCATTCTTGAATTTGCGGGCAATTAATTCACGGGTGGCATCCGAGATTGGGCGCAATCCTTCAATGAATAATGAAGTGATACGTGGAATTAATTCCATTACAGCTCCCATCTTAATGCCCAGTCCCAAAATGGCAGGAATGTTGTCGACCAGCTGCTTGCCGCTTTCACAAGCTAATGCACCAATGCCGCATCCCACGATGACACCTAGAAAAAGAGGTTCACCCATGATGCCGAATTTCTTTTTCATACCTTCCGCATCGATGTTTAATTTCTCAAATCCGGGAATTTTATCCAGTGCCTTATTGATAACTACGGCAAAGGGTACAAAACCCTGGCAGAAAGGTTGAGGGATGGAGATGCCGTCCATCTTGTCGTAATAGGTCTGGAATTGTTTGCAGGTCAGGTCTGCCATTACCAAAGTAATAATGTAACAGATAATGGCGGCAAAAAATCCCCACCAGATATTGTCTGATGCGAAATAGACCACAGCACCGATAAAAGCAAAGTGCCAATAGTTCCACAGGTCGATGTTGACGGTTTTGGTTGTTTTGGTCAGCAACATCACGATATTGACTGCAAGGCATACAGGAATGATGAAAGCACCTACAGATGTGTTGTATGCAACTGATGCAGCAGCAGGCCATCCCATGTCGAAGATACCTAGACTTAACCCATAGATTTCGGTGACTCGTTTCAGTGGTTCTCCCAGGCTGCTTGTCAACAAAGCGGTCACTACCGATAATCCTACAAAACCGACTCCGACGAGCAATCCGCTCTTGAGTGCTTTCCCGAATTTAATTCCGATACATACTCCTAAAATTGTAAAAATAATAGGCATCATCACCGCTGCTCCCAGACCGATGATATAGCTAAAAACCTGTTCCATACGTTACGTTTCTCTTTACTATAAATACGTTTATAAGGTTAATAATGAATGTAATTGCACCAAATGTACGGTCTTTTCTTTTAATTTGCAATTGATTTGGCAAGAAATTGCAGTATTTGTCGAAATTTTCCGTTATCGTACACGATAATTCTTGTTTCTTGAATAAATAATCCACTTTTAAGCCCAGAAAATCCACATGGCCCATCTACTTTTTCTTTACTTTTGTAACTGTTAAGGGAGTGTGGGCATTCATGCAAAAACAAATAAAAAACACGTTATGAGAAACAAGAGCTTTTTAGTTATGATGTTGGGGGTTGTGTTGGCAACTTTGGGTAAAATTCAGGCAAAGACCGATTCCTTCGAGCCGCAGAAGCCTTGGTCTGTCCGTATGGCAGAGTCGGAAATGGTAAGAAATCCTGAGTCGTGGCAACTTGATTTCCAACCGTCATTGAAATGGGATTATTGTCATGGGCTGGAATTAGGGGCTATGTTGGATGTGTACGACCGTTATGGCGACAACCGTTTTTTCGAGTATGCTTTGGCTTATGCCGATACGATGGTTAATGCAGACGGGACAATCAAGAAATACAAGGTAGAAGAATATAGCCTGGACCGTATCAATTCCGGAAAATTCTTGTTCCGCATTTATGAACAGACTAAGGAACCGAAGTACAAGAAAGCCTTGGATTTGATTCGCACACAGTTCGATGGACAGCCTCGCAATGCTGATGGAGGCTTTTGGCATAAGAAAGTATATCCTCACCAAATGTGGTTGGACGGTATCTATATGGGGGTTCCTTATTTGGCGGAGTATGCTTACCGGAATAATGAACCGGAAGATTATCAAGAGGTTATCAAACAGATAAAGTTGGCTGCGCGTCATACGTACGATTCAGAGACGGGCTTGTTCCGACATGCTTGTGATGTAAGTAAGACAGAAAAATGGGCGGATAAGACTACCGGTCAGTCGCAGCATTGCTGGGGACGTGCGTTGGGATGGTATACAATGGCAATCGTTGATGTGCTTGATTATCTTCCGATGCATGAACCGGGACGTGACTCATTGCTGGTGATACTGAACCACGTTGCCAAGACGTTGAAAAAATATCAAAGTCCGGAAGGATTGTGGTATCAGGTGATGGATCGTAGTGGTGATGAAGGAAATTATTTGGAGTCGTCCTGCTCTACGATGTTTGTCTATTCCCTCTTGAAAGCAGTGCGTAAGGGATATATCAGTTCTTCTTATTTCAATACGGCGCGTAAAGGTTACGAAGGCATTTTAAATCATTTTATAAAGGTGGACGAAAATGGGTTGGTGTCGATAACCCGTGCTTGCGCAGTTGCCGGACTGGGAGGCAAGAATTACCGGTCGGGTGATTATACCTATTATATAAATGAGAAGATTCGTGACAACGACCCGAAGGCTGTTGGACCGTTTATTCTGGCAAGCCTGGAATGGGAAAGTCTTCCTAAGGAGCAACGTCGTTTTGCCGAACCTAGAACGTTGATGGTGGCTCAGGATGGTTCGGGCGACTTTACTACTTTAAAGGATGCTTTGGAGTCGGCAAGAGCTTTTATGGATTATGATGTAAAGATTTATGTCAAGAATGGTGTTTATCGTGAAAAGCTGGTTGTGCCTTCGTGGCTTCAGCACATTGAGATTATCGGTGAAGATGCTGGCAAGACAATAATAACGAATGCCGATCATGCCAATATGAACAAAATGGGTACTTTCCGAACCTATACGGTGAAAGTAGAGGGCAATTACATCACGTTCCGTAACATAACTATTGAGAATAATGCACCCCGCTTGGGACAGGCTGTAGCCTTGCATACTGAAGGAGATTGCTTAAGATTCTATAATTGCCGGTTGTTGGGCAATCAAGATACAGTCTATACGGGGACAGAAGGAACTCGTCTTTATTTCGAAGGGTGCTACATAGAGGGAACTACCGATTTCATCTTTGGTCCTTCTACTGCTTGGTTCGAGGGATGCACCATTCACAGTAAAGCCAATTCGTATGTGTCAGCAGCTTCTACTCCTGCCTATATTTCTTATGGTTATGTGTTTAATAAGTGCAAACTGACTGCAGATGCCGGTGTAAATAAAGTCTATCTGGGACGTCCGTGGCGTCCGTATGCTTCTACCGTATTTATGAATTGCGAGTTGGGCAAACACATTGTTCCGGCAGGCTGGCACAATTGGAATAATAAGGAAAATGAAAAGACTGCTCGTTATGCTGAATACGGAAACACCGGTGAAGGTGCAATAACCGGCCAACGGGTCGGATGGGCAAAGCAGTTGACCGAAAAAGAGGTAAATGACATAACTTTGGACCGTTTTTATTTTATGTCAGGAAATTGGAATCCGTGCGAATAAAAGTCGTATAACTGTAAGAACTAATCAGGAGTTAAAAGTCAATAACCTTGTAGGTTTGGGCTTTTAACTCCTGATTAGTTCTTACAGTTACCGCTTGATGTCTGTCAATAGGGCATTGCCATTTTTAAGAGGATTCCATCCATCGTTTCCTGCCAATACCTTTTCGGGCTGGTATCTTGTGATGTCAGTCAGTTGGTGGCTATAGGGTACTCTAGTATTTGGGCTTGCTCCTTCGCCAGTGCTTTTGTATTCAGCGAAGAACGCGGTTTTTTCATTCGATGCTTTACCCCAGTTGTTCCAGCCTGCCGGAACAATGTGTTTGCCCAATTCGCATTCTATGTAAACCACTTGGGCATAGGGACGCCACGGACGAGCCAGATAAACTTTGCTGGTTTCCTTGTCTGAAGTCAGGCGGCAGTTCCAGAATACATATCCATAGTCTTTCCCTTGGTCGGTAGAGGGAGCGGTCACATAGCCATCACCTAAGCTTCGTATCTCGCAATTTTTGAATAAGGCAGTGCTCCAGCCAAAGATGAAATCGACAGTGCCTTCTATGTAGCATTCCTCGTAGTATTGTCGGCTTTCTTTGCCATAGGTGTAGAGTGTGTCTTGGTTGCCCAGAAAACGGCAATGCCGGAAATAGGCACGATCGCCGTCGACAAAACATGCTACAGCTTGTCCTACCTTTCCTGCCGTATTGGCAAAAGTGATGTTTTCGGCATAAAAGTCGGGAGCGTAAATGTAGACGGTAGATGAACCGGAGGTAGACATTTCTTCGCCGAAAATATTTTTCTTCGAGGCATAATTGTCATCAGTGATTATGGCTCCCTCTTCGCCGATAAGTGATACATTGATTTTTGAGGCAGGGACGATGACACGTTCTTTGTATTCGCCTTTCCGTACAAGAATGGTAGTGCGATGTTTTTTGCGGAAATCGGGTACGGCATTAATTGCTTCCTGAACGGTGAAGAAATCGCCGCTACCATCTTTTGCTACTACAAAATCATAATAACGTACGTACTTGCCCAATTCGGGAATTTGCTTCTCGATGGCTTGTACGGCAAGTCTGGCTACCTGTCTGGCACCGTATACGTTGAAATGGGTATTGTCTTGGCGTCCTTTGGGGCAAGCGGGTGAAACACCTGCCGGAATCCACATGAAAAGTCTTTTTGAACCTTCTACGCCCATTGATTCTACCAGTTCCTTTGTGGCACGGTTGAGATCGATGAATACTACATCCAGTTCTTTTGCCACATTGCGTGGCGAGTCAAGATATTTTCCATGGGTATCTATCAGCGTATCTCCTTCTTCGATGGCATCTGTCTTTTCGGGACGGAGGTCATCAGCAGCAATCGCATTGGGGTTTTCACCGAAATTGCGGCGTACTACAGAATTAAACAAGACGGGAATACCTCCTTTTTCGCGTGTCTCACGTACGAATTTCCGGAGGTTTTCATCGAAAGTTGTACCTGGTTCGGTATGACGGTCAGGGTTCGTTTTCTCGTCATTATGTCCGAACTGGATAAATACATAGTCACCTGGGCGGATTTTGTTTACCACTTCTTCCCAGTGTCCTTGGTCAATGAAACTTTTCGAGCTTCTTCCGTTTAAAGCATGGTTGTCTACGCGTACGTCTTCGGTGAAAAATCCTCCTAAAACGTGTCCCCAGCCTCGTTCTAAATTACCGGCATCCAACGATTTATTGGCCATGGTGGAATCACCTATCATAAAAATCGTGATAACCCGGTCTGACTTGAATGCTGACAGGAACAGAACTGTCAGTAAGATGCAGAACAAATGAACTTTTTTCATAAAATGATGGTATATGTTTTCAATGGTTGAATTCTTTATTGAAAAACTCTAATACGGCTTGCTGGATTTCTTTGCTGCAGAAATGGGGCAAGTCGTAGAGTTGGGTATGGAGGTGTTTATCGGCTCCCTGGCTTTCCCATACTTTGTGCAGGATTTCGTATGCCGACTTTACCCCGTCTACTGGAAAAAGTTTGTCTTTCAGTCCGTTGGTGAATAACATTGGCTTGGGACAGGCGATGCTTGCTACGTGTGGATAATCCATGTAACGCCGGAGGTTCGGGATAATCATGGCGTATGCCGAACCACCTTTGTTCTGGTTGTTGGTTAAAGTCATCAGACTATCGGTGGTATTCATCCAGCATACGGCAGCTCCGGCTTTTACGGCATCGGTGGCCGCCATGGTCATCCATGCCCGATGTGCTCCCATAGAAAAGCCCATTGTACCGACTTTTTCCTTATCGACATTAGGAAGAGAACTCAAGAACTCAGCACTTCGGATATCGTCCCACGTGATGAGTGCTCCCCATGACATGCCCATCTGAAGCAAATTAGCAGATAAAGCTTGTTGCGAATCGTAGCGTGGATATTCTTTTCGTCCGCGTTCGCCCCAGAACAGGGCATCTACTGCCAGCACGATGTATCCGTGTTGCGCCAGATAATCACCTACGTATTGTCCGTCGTAGCAACGTGTTACCCAATCGTCTGCATCTGCTTGTACGACTTCTGATACGTGAAACGGACGTACCATCTTTTCTTTTCCGATGGTGAAATGTGCACCATGGTCGTGTAGTAGCAGGATAGCAGGAAATGGACCTTTTCCTTCAGGTACCAAGAGGTATGCCGGCACGCGAGACCATTTGGAAATGTTAAATACGATTTTTTGTGCCGTATAGCCCTCACGTTGCTCACTCTCGATGACTTTCATATCGAAGGCAGATTCGGGAGGTGCAGGCTGCATGCATTCCAGCAATTTCCGGCGTGCCTGTTCACGCCAGCGGCTGAAATCTTTTTCTGGTGCATTGCCCCACGCCAGTGGATAGGTGAGTGTTTGCTTCAGTTCTTGGTAGAAGATAGGCATATCGTTTATGGTTTCGTAGCCTGTGTATGCCTGTTCTGCCTCTATTTTTTTTATCCATACCGGATAAGCTTGTAAGATGGCTTCGGGAACGTATGTGTACCATGCATAGCCTACCCGTCGTTCGGGTGCTACATCTTTCAGCTGATAGACTTTTTTCCCATTGCGGTTAGCCATGAAGGGACGGTTGGTATCCAGTTCGTAAAAACGAGCCCAGATGCGTGGAGCTTTAGCGTCTTCCACGACAATTCTGTCGTAGGGATATTCTGCGTTGGTGATTTGCGTTTTGTCTATGGGAACCTTTTCGATGCGGATACCTTGGATTGCTGATTTTTCCAGCCAGGATATGCCGGCTTTTACGGCATCTATGACCGGAGGTGTAGGGTGAGGAATGTGCATCAGCAGGCGCAGGATACTACAGCTTTCGCTCGAAACCAATGACGGAAGTTCGAAGCTGCGGGCATGTGTAGGGAGCAATGTCTTGTTGTCGTGTTGCTGTCCCCATACAGTTTTGGTGCCGTTCTGTACATATTGAGTATGCAAAATCATGTCGATTCCCTTCCAAAATGCCTGGTGGATTTTTTTCCTCATTGTGTCGTCCAGCCAGGTGTAATGGATATCTCCTTCGTTGATGCGTAAAAAGAGTTCCAGTACACCGGTGGTCACCTCATCATTGTATGTGATGGCATCTACGTCCCAGCCGCGCCAGCCTCCGTTTTTCTTTTGAGTTTTAAGAAGGTAGCTCAACCCTTTGAGAGCGGCATCTTTGTAGCGTGCCTGTCTGGTCAGCGTATATACATGGGCAAGATAATCGATTTGTGAGTACGTATTGCGGTTGTCCAGCGTACTGCGTTTGTATCGGTCGCTTAATGTGCTGTATACCGAGTCGGGCGGCAGAATGGCCAGCCAGTCGATGTTTTTGGGCCATCCGCCGTCTTGATTCTGGTAAGCAATGAAATTGTTGGCTATTTCCTTGTACTGTTCAGGGGCATAGCGGGCATAGTTGCGGACGGGATGTCCCAGATTCCAGTGGTGGATGCCGTCATCCATACTTTTTAGTGAGGGGATATCTTGTGCGTGTGCGAAACTTGCCAGTCCACATATCAGCAGGCATAGTAATTGGTTTTTCATGGCTTAACTCTTACTTCTCAGTTTTTCGGATATAAATGGTTAACCAAACCATTCAGATAAACTTCCAGATTGGTATAGTCGGTACTCAGGCTGTAAACAGCCCCATCCGAGGCGTCATTGGGGTTTAAGCCGTGCTGTTTTTCCCATTCATCGGGCATCCCGTCGGAGTCAGTATCAATAGGAGCAATGTCAGACTGGTATTCATCCCATCCGCCTACATCGCTGGGTTGGTCTATCATGCCGTTAGTACTTCCGTGGCTTCCTTCATAATGATAGATGCCCTGCCGGGTTTCGTCTACGATACGTTGGTCGTATGCATCCCGTTTGAAAGAAGCTCCTGCGTATTGCAATACGGCTTCATAAGCTTCGTGTGCCGGTTGGAGCGAAGTATGTTCGGCTATATCGAAGGGGGAATCGGATAAGTAAGTTGTTTTGTCTGCGGTTTTGTCTTTTAAAATCAACCCTACGGTATTGTCCTTGTTCACCTTTTGCATGTCTTTCCGTTGCTTTTCGCTCAGCTTGGTGCATGAATCATCCATGTAGTTCCCGCTCAGATAGAAAACACCGTGAATACCTTTTGTATTGGAGTTCGTTCCGTCATCGGGATATGCTGTAAACAAACGTTTGTATGAGGAGACCGTAGCGGTATAGGGACCGGGCTTATAGTAATTGTTCAGGAAATTATACGAACCTCCTTCGCCCGCGTATGCTCCGGCACTTCCGTAATTGTAGATGACATTGTTGAACAATTCTACCCGCTCTTCTTCGGGCTTGCCTGTATAGCGGCTTCCGCACAGGCGGGGCGTGCGGTTGGAGTGATGTGCCAGCAGATTGTGGTGGAACGAGGCGGGCTGTCCTCCCCAGATGCCTCCATAGCCGTGCTTGCCTTTTTCGTGGATGGAGTTGAGCAGGCTTTCGCTGGCGATGCACCATTGCATCGTGAAGTTCCGGTTATCGTAGAACGTGGCACATTCGTCCGTGCTCCAGCTCATCGAACAATGGTCGATGATGATATCCAGGTGGTTATTGAATCCGTTCATGGCATCGTTCCCTTTTTGCTTGATGTCCGCTCCCATGCGCGAACGGATGAAGCGGATGATGACGTTGTCCGCCTTGATTCCCAGCGTATAGTTTTTCAGGCAGATGCCGTCGCCCGGAGCGGTTTGTCCGGCAATGGTCAGGTCTCCGTTATTGATATAGAGTGGGGATTGCAGTTCGATGATGCCGCTTACGGCAAATACGATGGTGCGTGGCCCTTTCTTGCGGATTGCCCAGCGTAACGTGCCTTCCGACCCGTCGTCTTTCAAGGAATTGACGGTATATACTTTTCCGCCTCTTCCGCCGGTAGTATATTTCCCCGCACCGTCGGCTCCGGGGAATGCCGGTACGCGGTCGGTGGATGCTGATACCGGTAAGGCGCATAACGAGAGCGCAATCAGGCAGGCGGCTGTTCCGAGTTCTCTTTTCAGGTTCATATATAATAAGGTATTAAGGGTTAGGATATAAATCTTCTACTAAGCTATTCAGGTAAACCTCCAAGTTGGTGTAGTAGGGGCTGAGGTTGTATTTGGCTCCGTCCGAAGCATCGTCCGGGTTCAAGTGTTGTTCCTCTTCCCATGCATCGGGCATGCCGTCTCCGTCTGTGTCTGCCGGAGCTGTGCCCGGTGCGTAATCGGGCCATCCGCCTACGTCTTCGGCACGGTCTATCAGTCCGTTCGAACTTCCGTTGCTTCCCTCGGCGGTATAATTTCCTTGGCGCACGTTATCGACAATACGCGCGTCTACATCATCCCGGACGAGCGATGCTCCCGCATGAGCCAATACCCAATCGTAAGCATCTTGTGCCGGTTGGGTATATTCGTTCGCATCGGGAGTGATGAGGAAGGCTTCTCCCGACCGGATGGCTTCGATGCCTCCTTCGGGCAAGGGGCAATTGTTTTCATTGGGATGTATGCCCGACCAGTTATCTGCATTGACTTCCGCTATCAGTTTTTTGTAGTTTTCGGGCAAGTTGGGGCAGGTATCATCGAAATAGTTCCCGTTTACGTAGAAAGTTCCCCATACGCCTTTCGGGTTTTGCTGGCTTCCGTCATCCCCGTTAGGCTGGAAGATGCGGTTGACAATGCCTTTCTTCGTACAGGTGGAAGGTCCCGGCTTGTAATAGTTGTTGATGAAATTGTACGAGCCTCCTTCGCCCGCATAGCCTCCGTTGGTCGGTCCCCAATTATAGAATACGTTATTCCGCAGGTCGACTTGCTCCTTATCGGGATTGCCCGTGGTGCGGCTTCCCGAAAGGCGGGGCGTACGGCTGCTATGGTGTGCCAGCAGGTTATGGTGGAACGAGGCAGGTTCTCCTCCCCAGATGCCTCCGTACCCATGCCTTCCTTTGCTATGCTCGGAGAGCGTAAGGCTTTCGCTGATGATGCACCATTGCAGGGTGAAGTTCTCGTTATTATAGAAAGAGGCACACTCATCGGTGCTCCAGCTCATCGAGCAATGGTCTATCACGATGTTTTTCCGTCCTCTGCCCCACACGGCATCGCCTCCGTCGGCTTCGGCTTCCGTCAGGTTGTCCGATCCCATGCGGAAACGGATAAACCGTATGATGACATTATCTGCATTTACTACAACCGGATGCCCTTTCAGGCAGATGCCTCCTCCCGGTGCGGTTTGTCCGGCAATGGTTACATCTCCATGATTGATTTTAAGCTCTTGGCTTAATTCGATAAGTCCGCCCGTGGCAAAGACGATGGTGCGCTTGCCCGATTGGTTCAATGCCCAGCGCAAGGTGCCCGTAGAGCCGTCATCGGCAAGGGAAGTGACGGTATATACCTTCCCTTCCGCTCCTCCGGAAGTAAAGCGTCCGGCTCCAAAAGCATAAGGAAAGGCGGGGGTTGCGTTCCGGTCGGGAGCGGGATAGTCGGGCAATTCTTCTTCGTCCGGCTCCGGTTCAGGTTCTTCTTGTCCGGGCTTTTCTTGCTCAGTTTTAGGGGATGTATCCGCACAGGCGGTAAATAAGCTAAAGCTAAATGCCATGGCAAGCCAGACTGGTTTCGTATGTTTCATAAAAGATGTTTTTGTTTTTGTATCAAAAGTACGTCTTTTTCGTGTGGTAGAGGGGGAAATATTGGTTTTTATATACCATATTTTGAACTAGGGCAGGATGGACTTGAATGGGAGTTTTAACGTATACGGCTTCATTTGCCTGCGAAGCTGTATATGTCGGTTGATGAAACTTGCTTCGTAAGGCGATGAAGCCGTATGCGTTTATGTTTTCGCAATAGTTGCATCGCTTGTAAGATTATTAATCTTACAGCGTGAAGATTAATAATCTTTCGGCATGAAGATTAATAATCTTACAAGCAAAGCAGTTATGTGCTCTTATTTATCCTTGATTCCGAACAGCCAACGGAAGAAGCGGACAAAGATGTTGCGTTTCTTAGGCTTTTGTTCCGTTGCTTGCTGACCGGTAGAAATTTGTTCCAGCGAGTCTTTCGGTGCGATGGAGTCGGTAGGTAGCAGCAGGCTGTCTTTCTTCAGAAGTAACGAGTCGACCCCGATGTTCAGTGAGTCGGCTGGTAAAGATAACGAGTCTTTTTGTAGCCGGATTGAATCTGTACGCAACGAATCCGCCAATACTTTCCGGAGCATGTGCAAGGAGTCTATGGCAAGCGAATCGGTGCGGAGCGAGTCAACAGTCAGCGTGTCGCGGTGCAAGATGCTGTCGGCTTGTGCTGGTATTGGTCGGTGCTGTATAGGTTTCGGACGTTCTATCTTGAACTGTATGGGTACCGAATATTTGCAGCGTACTGTGATTCCGTGGTCTTTTGCCGGAATCCAACGAGGCATTTGTTGGATAAGGGCTAGCGCCGCCGTGTCCATTGTAGGCTCCAAGCTACGTACAATGGTGGGTGAGGTGATCCGCCCGTTTCTTTCTACGACGAATTGTATTGCCACTACTCCTTCCAGACTGTCCCGTTTGGCACGTTCGGGGTATTTCAAATTCCTTTTTACATATCTTGTAAAGGCTTTCATTCCTCCTGGAAATTCGGGCATCTGTTCGGCAGAGGCATAGATACGTACCGAACTTTTGGCATACATTGTGATGGGGAGTGGTTCGTTCGGGTATTGCAGGAACTGTTGGATGGGAATAGAGAGGTTGTCCATCCCGTCGGCACGCACGGTCACCGGATGGTTGAAGTCGGCATCGATATGGAATAATCCGATTTCGTCGGTCGTAGTTCGCCGTCCTGTTCCCAGGATGCTGATGATAGCTCCCGTTATCGGTTCACCGGTATCAGAACTTACAATGCCTTCGACGGGGAAGGTCTGCTGGCTTTGCTTGAATGCTACAATATCTTGTGGGCTGTCCAGATAGAATGTCCGGGTAGCGTTTTCAGCTTCAAGGGCGAACGAGGCGACCGATTTATTGCGGTCGGTTGGAAAATATAAGTTTGCCGTACGGGTATAACTATCTTCGGTGGCATACCGGAAGGTAATGATTCCCTGTGCATCCCCGGTATACTCCTGGCTTCGTCCGGAAATTTTCAGAATTATGCCCGGCTGGGGTTGTCCGTTCGACTTCAGGACGGTAATACGGAATGTTGTTTCCGTTTCTATTCCCAACAGGTTTTGCGGTAGGATTAATGCAAGGCACATCAATAGTATGTGTCCTAATGTGTATAGTCTTCTGTTCCGGTTCATAATCATAGGAAAATAGCGGTGCAAAGCTACGAGTATTCTCTTTCATTTCAAAGTTTCTTGCCTGATTTCTGTTTCCTGTGTTTGATTTTATTATCTTTGTGCACGTAAACGGATTCAAAAACGGAGCAAGATGAAAAAGACATTCGACGAGTTTAAGAAATTTGCCATGCGGGGAAATGTCATCGACATGGCGGTAGGTGTCATTATTGGCGGTGCTTTCGGCAAGATCGTGTCATCGCTGGTAGGCGATGTAATAATGCCGGCGATAGGTCTGCTGGTGGGAGGTGTGAATTTTTCTGACCTGAAGTGGGTTATCAAGCAAGCGGTAGTGAAAGACGGAGAAGTGGTCACTCCCGAAGTGGCGCTTAATTATGGAAACTTTATCCAGGTGACTTTCGATTTTCTGATTATCGCTTTGGCGGTATTCTTTTTAGTGAAAGGCATCAATGCATTGACTCGGAAGAAAGAAGCCGAGACAAAGACTCCGCCTGCTCCTCCGGTAGATATCCAGTTGTTGACCGAGATACGTGACTTGTTGAAAGAAAAGAAGAATTAAGCGATATAATTAGAAGTTAAAATTAGAAGTTAAAGAAGTGAGAAGGAGTTATCGCCCGCTGAAACGGGCTTGGAGTTAAAAGCTAATATCCGGTTATGGCTTGCATAAGTAAAAGTATTGGCTTCTAACTCCTTGAAGCAACTCCCTTTTAACTCCTGATCTTAACCAAATAATGAATTATTTATGAAAACATTATTGATTTCCCTGCTGGCTTTTGCGGGTTTCTCCTTGCAGGCTTCCGAACCTGTTGACTTTGATAAGGCTTTTGCCCAATCGGTAAAAATCGAACAACAAATCAAACTCACTCATTTTCCCGACAGGGTGTACAATATCGTAGATTTCGGTGCAAGGCCCGATACACCCGAAGAACCTTGCCACGAAGCTATCAATCAGGCGATTATAACTTGCAGCCAGGAAGGAGGAGGCACGGTATTAGTTCCTAAAGGAACGTTTTATACCGGTCCGATAACCTTGAAAAGCAATGTAAACCTGCATGTGGAGGAAGGGGCTATACTGAAGTTTTCTACCGTTCAAGAACTTTATTTCCCTGCAGTTATTACCCGTTGGGAAGGATTGGATTGCTATAATGCTCATCCGTTGATTTATGCGTATGGCGAAACGAATATCGCGCTGACCGGTAAGGGAATCATTGACGGGCAGGGCTCGAACGAACATTGGTGGTATATGTGTGGTGCATCCCGTTACGGCTGGAAGGAAGGGATGCGCAGCCAAAAGTTAGGAAGCCGCGAGCGTCTGATGGGATATGCCGAACTGAAACGTCCGATTTACGAACGTGTAATGACTCCTGAAGATGGACTGCGACCTCAACTGGTTAATTTTTATTCGTGCAATACCGTGCTGATAGAAGATGTGACTTTGCTGAACTCGCCCTTTTGGGTCATCCATCCTTTGTTTTGCGAGAGCCTGATTGTACGGGGCGTGAAGATATTCAACCGCGGTCCGAACGGGGACGGATGCGACCCCGAATCGTGCAAGAACGTGCTGATAGAGAATTGCCGTTTCGATACGGGAGACGATTGCATTGCGATTAAATCGGGACGGAACGAAGACGGGCGGAAATGGAACATCCCGAGTGAGAACATCGTTGTGCGGAATTGCGAGATGAAGAACGGGCATGGAGGCGTGGTTATCGGAAGCGAGATATCGGGCGGATACCGCAACCTGTATGTAGAAGATTGTGTGATGGACAGTCCGCAGCTGGATCGTGTCATCCGTATCAAGACCAGCACTTGTCGAGGTGGGCTGATAGAGAATGTATTTGTGCGGAATATCAAGGTAGGGCAATGCAACGAGGCGGTGTTGCGCATCAACCTGAAATACGAGGAGCGCGAGCAATGCAACCGGGGATTTGACCCGACGGTGCGCAATGTTCACCTGAAGAACGTGACCTGCGAAAAGAGCCGCTACGGCATCGTGGCTATCGGGCTGGACGATGACAAGCATGTATCCAATGTATCGCTGGAGGATTGTCACTTTAATAATGTAAAGGAGAACGGGAACCGCATCGAGAACGTGAGCGATATCACGATGAAGAACCTCTACATCAACGGGAAACTCTTTGAGAATTAAGAATGAAGAATTAAGAATGAAGAATCGCTTCGCCTGCATGGGATTGGCTAACGCCGAACGTTGTTTCTTCATTCTTCATTCTTCATTCTTAATTATTCTTCGTTCTTTTTGTTCAGCTTCAGTTCTACAAGGAAAGCGACTATCAGTCCGATGCCTCCGCCTATCAGGACGCTGGCTCCATAGATAAGGGAAACGGTTTCGTTTACATGATGGTCGTAGTTTGAGAAATATGCCGGTTGTGTGTTGTAGACGATGCAATAGCCGGCAATTAGACCCAGTCCGATGCCCAAGAACAAGCAGCCCATGCGCAGGGCAGAGAAGAAACCCGAAGGAGAAGAAGAATTCGGATATTTCATTTTTTCTTTGTCCAGCAATTCGGGAGGTAGTTTTTCAATCAGCATGATTCGTTCTTTCCGTTTGGCATAAAGTTCGAACAACTTGTACATCACTCCAAAAATAATAGCCACATTGGCAACAATCATTAATTCATCCATATTATTATCCGTTTTATTTTGTTTCTTTGTTTCTTTAGACGCAAGTGGATGCGGAAGGTTACACCAAATGATAAAGATATTTATGAAAAAGAATGTCCGCAAACTTCCAGTAGAAACAAGCATATACTTGTCTTTGCCTTTAAAGATACTTGCATGGTCATTGCTTTATATATATGTAGCCAGTTGCAGATATATAAAGCTATAAAGGAAGAATATCGCGTTGGAGGGAAATGGTGTATATAGAACTATTGGACTATCATATACGAGAATTTTTTTCACCGATAGTTGTAACCTCTTTCTTCTGTTTGCGTCTAAAAGTATGAAATGAATACGAACGAGTCACATATCATCGCACAGGTGTTGGCGGGGAAAACCGAAGCTTTCGCTTATTTCCTAGATACATACGGACAACAGATTTTTACGTTGATTGTCCGGATGGTATCATCTCCGGAAGACGCCGAAGAGCTGACGCAAGACACTTTCATGAAAGCCTTCCGCCACCTTGGCTCGTTTACAGGAGGCAGCAGTTTTTCTACGTGGATATACCGCATTGCCTACAATACCGCGCTTTCGGCATTGCGTAAGAGGCGTGAAGAAGTGCTGGCGATAGATGATAAGCAATGGGAGCGGGTTTCCGAAACAGAGGTGGACGAAGCACTGGATGACGATTCGGAAGACCGTGTTGCCCGTCTTCAGGAAGCCTTGCAACAGCTTGCTCCCGAAGAACGTGCCATCATCACTTTTTTTTACGAAGAAGAGAAGAATATCGATGAGATAGCGCATATCTTGAACCAAAGCGTTAGCAATATCAAGGTGAAACTGCACCGTATACGCAAGAAACTCTATCTATTAATGAACAAAGGAGAAATAAGCTATGACAACAGATAAAGGACTGAAAAAAGCACTGGGCAAACAATCGTCATACCGCTTGCCAAGTAATTTTACATATCGTATGATGCAGCAGGTGCGCGAGGAGGCCTTTGCACGTGAACGTCGGGAGGAACACCGTCTTTGGTGGGCATTGGCTGTATTTTGTTTGTGCACATTCTGTGGTGTGACCTATTATGTTGTTAAGTTGTATGGCGCATCCATAGTTCGTTGGTGGCATTCGTTGTCGTTTGCATTGCCTTCAGTCAATGCTGTCCTATTTTTCCTGCCTACGCTGGTGGCACTTCTCTGTTTGGGGAGACTGTATTGGTGGCTGGAGAAGAAAATGCAAAGTAATTAAGACAAGGAGACAAAGTCTGCCCTGTCTGATAGCAGGGGCGGCCTTTGTCTCCTTCTTGTGGAAAATCCTTTCAGTTAAGAAGCTATTTTGAATTTGAAACAGGCTTTAGAAGCTGTTTTGAATTTCTCCAAAAAGTTTTTCTTGGCTTGATGTATCCGTTTTCGTGTGTGCTTTGGGCGATTTTTTGGTCCTTTCCGCTCCTGTTCTTCGTC